>CAZONZ010000026.1:10077-18632 GCA_964581005.1 uncultured bacterium | reverse complement strand
ACGCCTTTGACAATGGGGTGTTAAATCTGGAACTAACTCGTTTAATTGAAGCCTCAGGGAAACATTGGGTGAGTGAGCTGGAATGCTCGCGGACGATTCAGTGGCGGGGTGAGTAGCGACGCCTAGATAGCATTGCTCAGGAGTTGCGCCAAGAGCATCGTAAACGTTTTCGGAGCTTGTCCGATCGAACGCGGCAGGGTGAAACGGGGCAGGTGTGGGTGTTTAGCAAAACGGTGCGGTTAAAGCGCTACGGCAAGAAACGTCTGGTGGTGGTGCATGAGAAGGAAGACCTGTCGGACGCAGCGAGGTTTTTGGTAACGGATGCACTGCATTGGGAAAGCAAGCGGGTGTTGGAGACGTGGAGTGATCGGTGGACTTCGGAAATCTTCCATGAGTTTGGCAAACCGATCACGGGGATGGAGTCGGCTCAGCACCGCGAGGAGGAAGGGGTGAAACGCCACGTTCGCTTGAGTTGTTTAGCACAGTCGTTACTGAGACAAGTGATATGTCAAGGCCAACATCAGGAACGATTTGAGTTTGCCCAGCAGCAAGCGACCATCGGTCAACGAGTCTACAGCTTGGGGAGAGAAGCACCGCAGCAGGTGGTGGAGTTGATTGTGCAGTGGTGGCAGCAAGGGCAAAGGATTGAGCAGATAGTGGAGGGTGCTGAGGCCAAGCTAAGGGAGTTGCCTGCCTGAAACGCAGGTTGAGAGTGGTGTCCAAGAGGAGTCAAACGCTAGGAGTAGCGTAGTTTTGGGCTGAGAAGGGTGTGTGTAGCGGGAGGAGGGAGAGAGAGGGAGCCATCCCTAACCCCTATCTTCTGTCTTTAGATGAAGCCTAACCTTCCAAGTCGTGTTAAGAATGTCCTCCCTTTAGCGAAGCACAGGGGAGAGAGAAGTCAAAGATCCTCCTCTATAGGTCTCTCCTGGAATGTCCACCCAATCGACGAACATATCGAGATCCAATCCGGACCACCCAGATTTGAGCATGGGGACAACGAGCTTCCAGAGGATCACAGGCTGCGATTTTCCTTGATCAACTTCAAAGTTATTGGTTTCAAGGTCGATGGCTAGAATGTTTCCATGAGGGCACTTCGAAAAACACCTGATTATTGAGAGTTGGCTCCAGTTACTGAGAATTGCTAAGCAAGGAATCAGCCATTCAGGGCTCAAGTTCTTTGAAATCCGAATTAATCGAAGTGCCCATGATCTGCCTTGTCAAGTTTAGGATAGATCTGAGTTTCGTAAAGATGATCCCCGCGTCGGGCAATTTCTGCTTTGCTATAGCGAGGTTTTTGAGTTGAAAGAATTGGGTTGTTGTGGTCTGACATTTTGTTTTGCATCTGTGTTATTTTTTTGTTAGGACTAAATCCAAGGTTTAACATAAATATTGTCCTTTAAGCAAGTTTTTTGAAATCCCAAAAATCTCTCAAACAGCTGGGTAGCATCTGTCCTGATCGTGTCAAAATGGATGTTTTGCAGGTTGATCGAAGTTGAGTGGTTGTGAATTGTTTTCCTGTCATTGTGGGGGTTACAGGTGCGTCTGGAATGGTGTACGCAGTGCGAACGTTGCACGCCCTCTTGAGTGTTGGCTATCCAGTCGAATTGGTGGCTTCACGGGCTAGCTTTCAGGTCTGGCAAGCTGAACAAGATCTGCGTTTGCCTGCGGATCTCGATCAGCAAACCCGTTTCTGGAAGCAGCAGGCTCAGATCGAAACCGGAGATCTCACCTGTCATCACTGGAATGATGTGGGAGCGACGATCGCAAGCGGATCCTTTCGGACCAGCGGCATGATCGTGATTCCGTGTAGCATGAGTACAGTTGCCAAGCTTGCTGTTGGCCTGAGCTCCGATCTGTTGGAACGAGCTGCAGATGTCCAGATCAAAGAAGGTCGGCGTCTTGTCGTGGTTCCGCGTGAGACCCCCTTGAGTTTGATCCATTTGCGCAATTTGACGACTTTAGCCGAAACAGGGGTGCGGATCGTGCCTGCGATCCCAGCCTGGTATCATCACCCTCAGACGATTCTGGATCTCGTGGATTTTGTGGTGGCTAGGGCTCTGGATCAGCTGGAGATTGATACGCACTTGATCCAACGGTGGCAGGGAGGACAGTCTCGATCGAGTGGATCGGGTGGATCGGGTGGATCGGGTGGATCAAATGGATCGATGGGAGCGATGGGAACGATGGGAACGATGGGAGCGATCGAATCAACTGGATCCACAGGGCCAACACCGTCAACCCCATCGACAGAATTGACCCAACCGATGGACTCACTAGAATCGATGCAATCTGGATTCCCTGAAGCTGAATCCATCGACTCAATGGGATCACCTGGATCACTCGGATCCATCAGATCGATTCTGGAGGCAGACCATGAAAGCCCTTAGACTTGCGCTTCTGATCCTAGCTGGCCTTAGTTTGTTGGTGCTCACGATCCAAAACTGGAACAGCGTGCCCATCGTTGTGGCAGGACAGATCAGCACCTTGCCCCTTTCGATCGCCCTGCTAGCCGCTTATGCTCTGGGGGCTGGACTGGGTGCCCTGATCTTGGGGATTTGGGTATTTCATGATCGATTGCTGCTCAAACAAGCGGATCGGCAACTGGCCCGTTTAACGGAACAACTGGATTGGCTAGAGAATGAGCCCGATCGGCAGGATTATCTATTACCAGGAGATCGGGTGGAAAACGATGCCAGCCAGCCTGATCGGGTTGCCTCTCCCTACTCCTATGGCTTTAATCCCACCCTAGCCAGCGAGGATGACGATTGGGATCACGATCAAGACTCGTATTCATCGCGCTCAAGCATGGATCGAGATCGAGAAGCCTATGATCGCTATGGCAATGAACGGATTAACACCTTTGAAGATCTTGATCCTGATGATCCTGATAATCCAGATGCGTTTGAGGATGACGATGAGCGGGAGTGGGATCCACGCCGTTGGGATCGGATTCGCTGATCCATACGGACTGATCACCTCAGGATCTGGGGGAGAGTGATAGGCGGTGAGCATCGGAGTGTAGACTAAGCAGAGCGGGACGTTTTCTACCTTCAGAGTCCATTAGGGTGTCAGCCATTAGGGTGTCAGTTGGAGTGGCAGCTGTTGAGTGTCTTGTGGGAAGCTAGGGAAATGTGCAATAAAGGGTAAAGAATATAACTATCCTAGGCAGTATACAACCTAATCCGTTTGTAGCAATAAGGATCTTAATCCTCCCGAAGCTCAACAACTGATGAGTCACCCAGGAGAAGCAATATCCCTAGAGGATCAGTGGATGAACGGAATCATGCTGTTACTGCAGACGTACCCAGGAGAAGCTGATGACTAAAGCAGGCAACCCCCCCGCAAACCTTAACTCAGGGTACGAGATCCTGGCTCAGGTTTCTTTAGGGGTACGAGAGCGAATCAATTCCTATCAAACCTTTCTCTCGATTATTGAAGATGAGCAACGCTGGGGTCAACTATCCTTGGTCGATCACCGCAATCTGGCCAACCGCCTTGGCACCAAAGGCTTGCTCGGAGAAGGCAGCGCCCTGTTTACCAAAAAGATCCGGATTAAATATCGCTCCGACAAAGGGACTGTCTTAAACCGAGAAGTCGATCTACTGTTGAACTCCTCTAAAAATGACACCCTCAACGAGATCTTTCAATCGATCAATAACCCTGAAGTGGCGACAGCCTTTTGGAAAGAGTTAGGCTTCGGTTTAATCAGTCATATTCAAAAGATCTTCGAGGTTGAGAATGAGAGTTTAGAGGAGCGTTTATTATGTTTTTCTAGACAGGATCTGGAAGCCATTGATCATCAACAAGCTGGATTTTCTGTTAACTTGATCCCTCGCTTTGTTCGGATTCCTCTACACGTTCTCTACACCTCGATCATGGAACACTCGTCGATGTATCCCTCACTGGCCTTGCAGTTTCACCTCGATACTTACTTCAACACCAAAGATAATACGGCCCAGGAACTGGTGAGAACATTGATGTCCAAATCATTTGCAGCGATCCTGCGTAAGGGTGGACTTTCTCCTCAAGATGTAGAAGAACCGGACGTGAAGCGAAATGAACGCCATCGTTATCTAACCTTGAGTGATGATGATTCCCATCTAGTTGCTCTGGATGAGAATTATGTAGTTGTTGATAAAAATTATTTACAGATCCTCGAACAACGAGTGGAACCCCAGAACCAACCGGATATCGACGCTGTTAAAGCTGACACCACGATCGAGCGGAAAGTCTCCGTTGAAGGAGTAGCGATCAAAATTGACCTAACTCTAGATCAGATCTTGACTGATAGCTTTACCGTGTATGTCCAAAATAATCCTAATCAAAACTTGATCTGGATGCCGACGGTAACCAAACTTTCAGATGCTAAACGACAGCAATTGCAGATCTATCTCAATCGGATCTTTGATCCCCGCTATCTAAACCGTTTGTCAGAGTATGAACGGAGTTTGATCTCATTCTGGACTCAGTTTGCTCAACAAGAGTATGCCGATCCTCGGATCAAAAAACTCTTGGATGCTTTACATATTGACGAAAACCAGTTTACCCAGCAAGTTCAACTCTGCTTTGCCGCCCGCCACAAAGAGATCGTTGAGCAAAACCAGGATACAGTGATCAAAGCCTTGACTGGGAATCTGATGCCAACCATGTTGTTAAATGGCACGATTACCCCAGCCCAATTTGTCCAAAATCGCTATCAGCAATTCCAGGAGATTCTTGGTTACCTCTATAACTTCAACTTGAGCGAAACCCAAGCCTGGATCCCCTCTCCTTATCCTGTGGGAGCCGTTCTTAGCCTAGTGAACAACATGGATCAGATGCTAGCTGCCGAAGGTACTCTAGCCAGCTTAAAACCCAAACTGGCCTTAGCGAAACAGATCCTATATCTAATGATTGATATTGATCAACAGGGTTGCCCTCGGCTTTAACCTAGTTACTGTCACAATCAGAAGCCTCTTGGCCTCAAGATCTCTCCCGGATTGATGCTGTTGCCGAAATGGATATGTGGATTAGGAATCGTTCGCAGAGGACAATACAATATTGAGGCATTTGCGTTACAGGTTCAGGCTGATATGAGCGATCCTTCCGCCAGTTCAGAGGTTTCATCCCAGACAGAACAACCCTTAGGGGAGCGGCTCCTGGAACTGATCCAGTTGTTTGGCAAGCTGGGGATCATTGGCTTTGGTGGACCTCAGGCACACATGGCGATGCAGCATGATGAAGCCGTGGTTCGACGAGGGTGGCTGAGTGAAGCACAGTTTAGTGAAGGGATCGCCTTGTGCGAGATGCTGCCTGGACCGGCGTCAACCCAAATGGGGATCTACATTGGTTATCTACGAGCCCAACAGCTGGGGGCTTTGATCGCAGGCTTTGCCTTTATTCTTCCAGCGTATGGGATCGTTCTAGCACTCGCTTGGGCTTACTTTCAATTTCAAAATGTGCCACAGCTGAATGGCCTGTTTTTTGGGATCCTCCCGGTGGTGATTGCGATCATTTTGGCCTTCTGTTGGAAATTAGGTCGCAAGACGATCAAAGAATGGACGCGGGGGGCAATCGCAGTGATGGTTTTGAGCTTGACCCTTTGGCTCGGTCGAGTGTTGCTCTGGTTTGGCGTTGCAGCCCTGATCGGATTATGGCTGTATGGACCACGAGGACCACGATCCAAAGCATCTACACCTTCTCCTGCAACTAAGCCTAACCCTCAGGGGCTGATCTTCCCTTTCCTCCCAGTAGGGGTCTTGAATTCAGGAGCGAATCGATCACCTAGCTCATGGCTCTCGACCTTGCCTCTCATCGCAACAACCATCCCATCTGAAACCTTAGCGCTATCTAGTTTCTGGGGCGTGGAACGGATCGAGAGCTTCTTCTGGCCGTTACTGTTGTTTTTTCTGAAAGTGGGTAGTGTGATCTACGGTGGAGGACTGGTGATCATTCCGTTTATCTCTGGTGAAGTGGTCGATCGGTTGGGGTGGCTGTCGTCAGAGGAGTTTTTGAATGGGGTGGCGATTGGTCAGCTGAGTCCGGGGCCGGTGGTGTTGACTGCAGCGTTTATCGGGTACAAGGTGGCGGGTGTGCTGGGATCGTTGGTGGCGACGGTGGCCATCTTCGCGCCTTCGTTTGCGTTCATTATGCTAGCAGCGCCCGCTTTGTTAAGGATCCGCCGCAACCCTTGGATCCAGGGAGCCTTGCAAGGGGTTACTCCAGCGGCATTGGGGGCGATCACAGCAGCAGCCATTCCTCTGAGTCAGAATGCGATCGTGCAGGATACGCTCTGGCAATCGGGGATCGCCTTGGGGATCGCGGTAGCTGCCTTGGTGGCCTTGTTGAAATTTCAAACACCGACCTGGCAATTAGTTCCAGCTGGAGCGGTCTTAGGGTTGCTTTTGAGTTTCCTAAATTTTTGAATACCCCCTGATTCGGAGATCCACAAGGGGACTGCAAACGATATGCTGAGCCCAGGAACTATCGCAACTCAGTTATCCAGCAAGGGGATCGCTGCGATCAGAATGTCCAACCTTGAGGGAGGGATATGTCAAATGTCAATGTTGCCGCTGGCCTGTTAATGAGTTACGCGGCGGGGGAGCGATATTTTGGCGGAGAAAGTTTCCCCGGAGCTCAGTTAGCCGGGTCTAACTTGATTGGCGCTGACTTTTCGGGGGCTGATCTCCATGATGCTGATCTGACTGGGGCCTACCTTCGAGGGATCAACTTGACGGAGGCGAATTTAACGGGAGCGAATTTGCGGGAAACCTATCTCAAAGAGGCTGTCTTGATCCGGGCTCGTCTAGTCAATGCCAAGTTGATCGGGGCTAACTTGCGGGGGGCCGATTTGAGTGAGGCCAATCTGAGTGGGGCCAATTTGAAAGAGGTTTATCTCAAAAACACCAATCTCACCAATGTCCAAATGATGGGGGCTTACTTCAGTGGCGCTAAACTAATCGGTGTCGATCTGCGGGGGGCTAACCTCCTAGAAGCCTCGCTCCGAGGAGCCTACTACGATGAGAAAACCCAGTTTGACCCTGACTTTGATCCTGCAAAAGCTGGAATGCAGCCAGCCTAAGTGGATCAGGGATTCGTTGGGCGAGCATACCCCTGGGCACGATAGATAGACCCTTACTGAGCAAGACAAGGCAAGAGAAGGCAAGAGAGAGTAGGACAGAGCAGGAGAGCACCCATGTCACAGGTTAACCATGTTGTCACGAGCGCAACCGAATTGCTGGAACGCTATGCAGCGGGGGATCGAGATTTTCGCGGCAGCTGTCTCAGTGGTGTTGATCTGAGCGATGCCCATTTACAGGGCGCAGATTTGCAGGGAGCGAACCTGAGTGGTGCCGATCTGAATGCGGTCAATTTAAGTGGAGCGATCTTGCTGGAGGCTCGGTTACGCGGCTCTGATCTGGGGGAAGCCAACCTCACTCAGGCTCAATTGCAAGGGGCCAATCTTCGGGAGGCGATCCTGTGGGCTGCCGATCTAGAGGGAGCCAATTTACAAGAATCCAATTTGAGTGGAGCTATCTTACGCAATGCCCGGATGGGTCGATCCAAGTTGAGTCGAGCCTACCTATGGGGAGCCAGTTTGCGGAGAGCCGATCTACATCAAGTGGATCTTTCGGGAGCCCATCTGAGTGGCTGCAATCTCTGGTCGGCTGATCTGAGTGGAGCCAATTTATTTGGGGCCGATCTACGAGGAGCCGATTTGATCCAAGCCAACTTGAAAGCCGCTGATCTACAACAGGTCAATCTGTTACGAGCTGAGTTACGGGGAGCACTCTACAACGACCAGACCCGCTTTGGACCAGGGTTTGATCCGATCCAAGCGGGGATGGAAAAGCTTCCGTCAGCCTAGGTGGGGAATGAACCTGTTGAAAGGAGCACCTTGAGAATCTTGGATCCGATCCAAACCTCTGCGATCCTCAAGAGCTCATTCAAGCTGTCTTCTCTAGACTGCAACAGGTTGACCATAGGTTTGGGCCAAGAGTTTGCGAGCCAACTCCAGATCGCGGGGAGAACAGTGCCAATCCGGATGAGCCGTCATCAATAAACTATCCAGAGTCTCCTGATCAAAAAGATGCCAAACGTCCGCACCCTCAATCTCAGCAGTGATCGCAAAGCAATTGTCAGTAATGCAAATGATCGACAGCGATCCCGACAAACTTTCAACCTGGAGCATCTCCCCCGGATTCAGCCGCCGAAACGCCAAGATCGTGTCCCGAAACTCCTCAAATGATCCCATCATTAAGCCTGGAATGGGCAGGATTCGATCAGGATCTCCATTGAGGGCGATCCAGTAGCGGCGCATCGGATCAATCCCCATCAACCAGGGATTCTCATCATCTAGCCGATAGCGAGGAGCCAAACTGAAGGGAGTTTGCCAAGCAGCATTCATCATGGTCATGGAATCCAAACCTTAAAAAAAGCTATCAAAATGAGCAAAATCCAAAATGGATCAAGATCTAAAAAGCGGACCAAAGGCCAAACGAGCAAAAATGCAACGAGATTCAAAGAGATGCAACAGAATGTCTCAAGAATCCAATAAATAACTTGACGTGATCAAG
>CAZONZ010000026.1:0-9977 GCA_964581005.1 uncultured bacterium | reverse complement strand
TGGGCGATCCTGAGATACACCAATGGAGGTGATCATGATTATTGATGTGATGAGGAGTTAAAGATGGTGCTACCTGGAGATCGTGGCCATCGCAAGTCTTGCTGGATCCCAACCCTAGCCCTAATGGCCTGCTGCATGGTGATCCTGCCCTTTAGCCCACCTGATGGAGTAGGACTCGCTCAGTCGATAGCCCAACAAGCGCTTGATCAAGGCATGGCCGCTCTCAATCGGGGCGATCTGCAGACAGCGATCCAGCACTTTCAGCAGGGGTTAGCCAGCAATCCGCAATCCATTAGTTTGTATCGAGCGTTGGCCCTTGCCCAACAACGATCCGGTAACCTCTCCGGCGCGATCGCAACCCTGCAACAAGGTCAAACAATTGCCCCCAACGATCCGCAAACTCATGTCAACCTCGGTTGGTACTACCACTTACGAGGCAACAATCCAGAGGCCAAAACAGCTCTGCTGCGGGCGACGGAGCTAGCCCCTGATCTAGAGTCTGGGTTTAATGCGCTGGGGATCGTCTTGCTGGATCTGGGGGAGGTGGATGCGGCAGTCGCTGCCAATCGTCGGGCAGTTGAGATCAATCCTGATAATGAAACGGGGCACTATAATCTCAGCTTGGCTCTGCAAGAACGAGGGGATTATGCCGATGGTGAGATCGCAGCCCAGCGAGCCACTGAGCTAGAACCGCATAACCCGCACCCCTGGGTTGCCTTGGCTTTGGCTGAATTTCAGCAGAACAAACACTCCGAAGCGCATCAAAGTTATGATGTGGCTCTGCGCTTGGATGGACGCTACCGTGATCCCAACTTTGTGGCAGGACTCATCCATTTTGGGTTTACACCGGGTCAAGTTGAACAAGTCCAGATCCTGCGAGTCAAGCAGCTCTGGTGATTTCGGATCTAAACCTTGCAAAGATCCCCCAACCTGGTCACCGGACTATTAAACTTGATAGGTGAGGCGCGCACCGTTAGGCGACATGAGGACATGGCTCTCCTGATGTTTTGTGCCCCCTTGAACCCGACCTGGTTCTACCGTTTCGATCGATGTAGTAGGGGAGAACAGTTTTGTGGTTGAGTTGACGGCTACCGATTTGAAATCGATGCCCCTGTTTGAGGGCTTTGATCCGGCGATTTTAGACCCCATTGCCAGACAAATGTCGGTGCGCACGCACCCAATCAACCAAGCGATCCTGCTGCAGAATGACTGGGGGAATGCGGTGTATTTTGTCATGGATGGGTGGGTCAAGATCCGGACCTACGATCTTGAAGGGCGCGAGATCACCCTGACTATTCTCGGACCGGGCGAGATCTTTGGGGAAATGGCGGCTTTGGACGAAGTGCCCCGCTCAACCGATGTGATGGCCTTAACCCAAACGAGAGTAGCTTGCCTTGCCGCCCAACATTTCACCAAGTTTCTCGAAGGCGATGCTCAGGCAGGGATCCGCTTATCTCAACTGATGTCCCGCCGCTTACGGCAACTCAACCGCAGACTCCAACTCCGCGAAGCCAGCAGCGCGGCACGAGTGGCTGACATTTTGATCTTTTTGGCCGAATATCGTGGAACGGTGAGTCGATCCGGGATCGAGATTCCCAACTTACCCCACCGAGAAATCAGTAGTCTGAGTGGTCTGGCCCGCGAAACCGTGACACGAGTGCTGTCAAAGATGGAACAGGAGTCCTTGATCCAACGGGATCGGACCCGTGAAACCCTTTGCATTCCCCACCTGGATGCCTTGGAAAAACTGATCGCCTGATGACTAACCCTCCTCCATCCTCCCAGCTAGCTAGGCTCTCCCAGCGATCGATTTCTCCGATGGCATGGCTTCAATCTGGCTTGCGGCGCTGGTTTGGGGCTGAGTCTGCTAAT
Organism: uncultured bacterium; assembly: GCA_964581005.1. Lineage (GTDB taxonomy): Bacteria > Cyanobacteriota > Cyanobacteriia > Thermostichales > Thermostichaceae > CAZONZ01. The sequence goes on along the minus strand of CAZONZ010000026.1, from coordinate 8,105 downwards.
GCTGAAAAGTCTCTACAGCGGCGATTAGGCTTGATCGGAGGTTGGACAGGACTACTGCTGCTTGTGTGGATGACGGATTTGCCCTGGTTTCGAGAAACCTTTCCACTCCGGCGGCTGGAATTAGAGATCCTTGCCAGCTTTACCCGTCTGCGCACCAACTATCTCCAACCCTCGATCCGTCCTCCCGATGAGATAGTGATTCTGGCGATCGATGATAAATCGCTCAACATTGCGAACGAACTTTTCCCGGAAGACTTAGAAGCGAATCCTCTCTTGGGCCTGATGCAGTCCTGGCCCTGGCCCCGTCAAGTTCACGCTGCCGCCACTCAGATCCTGTTAGAAGCAGGCGCAAAAGCGGTGATCTTCGACGTGATTTTCAGTACCCCTAGCTCCTTTGGACCAGAGGACGATCTAGCCTTTCAAACCATCCTGGATCAAGCGGGATCCCAAGTGGTTCTGGCTGGCCAGTATCCCACCCAGATTACTGAACAAGGTCAGATCAGTTATCTCACGCTGCCTGCTCCTGATCTAATCGGTTTTGAGACAGCGGTTGGGTTTGCGAATTCTCTGCCAGATCCCTATACAGGTCAGGTCTTTCTCCTCCCTACGTATGATCAACTATTAGCCAGCCGAAGGGCCAATTTTCCTGGGTTTGAAGATCTTCCAGCCCTCCCTTCCTTAGCTGAAGCTGGGCTCGATGCAGCCGGTGAGTCCTACACCGATCCCCAGGTGTTAGGCCCCTACCTCTGGCTGTACTACTATCCTCAGACAGGTGGACGAAGAGGGTTCAGGACTGTTTCTTACAGCGAGCTCATGATCCCAGAACTCCGGGATGCCAATTTAGCAGGAGGAGCGTTCTTTCAAAATAAGATTGTCTGGATCGGTGCCACAGCTCCGATTTTCCAGGATTATCATCACACTCCACTAGGGGACATGGCCGGGGTCGAGATCCATGCTACGGCGATGGCCACGTTACTAGAGCAACGCGGATTACGTCCGGTTCCTCTCTTGCTTGTAATCCCTGTTTTGCTGGTGCTGGGGGTAGGGGGAGGTTGGTTGATCACAGCTCCCTCAAAAATCAGTCACGTTGTGAATGTGACGTTGAGCGGGATCGCAGGGTGGAGCTTGATCGGGTTTGGCACCTTTGTCAGTGGCTGGATCGTTCCCGTAACGTTCACAGGTAGTTTGATGCTGGGGTTGATTGGGGTTTCGGAAGCAACTCGGCGGGCGGTGATCGATCAGGTGGAGAAGCTACGGTTGCGGCGAACCTTGGATCGTTATGTGTCAGCTCCAGTGGCGCAAGAGATCATGAGCCAACGAGAGGATTTTGAAAATTTGCTCAAGGGACGGAAGCGTCAAGTTACGGTGTTATTTTCTGATGTGCGTGGCTTCACGACTCTATCCAGTGAGCTCCCCCCTGAACTATTGGTACCTCAACTGAACTATTATTTAACGGCGATGGTCAGTGCGATCACAGAGGAGCAGGGCTGTATCGACAAATTTGTAGGGGATGCCGTTATGGCTGAGTTTGGATCCCCGATCAGTGCGGGGGCTAAGCAAGATGCCTTGAATGCTGTGAAAGCAGCTTTAGGAATGCGAGCAGCACTAGCTCAGTTGCGCGATCAGTGGGCCCAGGAAGGCTTACCCCTCTTTTTCAACGGGATCGGGATCAATGCCGGTGAAGCGATTGCAGGCAATGTGGGATCGATCCAACGGTTGGAGTATACCGTGATCGGGGATACCGTTAACGTCGCCAGTCGCGTAGAATCGCTGACAAAAGAATTTGCTACTGATATCTTGATCACTCAGGCAGTGTATGATCTGATAGCTGCTGAGATCGATGCGATTTTGATCGGGACCCGGCAGTTACGAGGTCGGGGAACAGAGACTGCGCTATATCAAGTGATCGGATTGAAGGGATCCGGTCGAGAGTTGTTTGATCAGGTTCATCAAGATTATCTGGTGCGCTTAAGCAAGGGAACCACTGGCAAAACGGAGGATCAACCCAAATCACCTCAAAAGATCAAGCCACCTGCAGCTGCTTTACCTCAGAAGCGTTAAGGATCAAAGTCAATAGTCTCGAACACTTGTGCCTTATGATCCCTTGTCGATCGGTTTTGAAACATGAGATCCTTCAGCTTCAAGCGTTCTCCCAGAGGGCAACTAGGATCATCTCCCTCTCACCTTTGATCTCTGATGGCTATAGAGAGCTCACATGTCTTATAGATCCCTCATCTTGTGCGCAATGCTCTTCATGTCGATCACGACTGGGGCAGACGCGGAGCAGTTCACGACACAGTCAATCCGTATCGACGGAATAGAACGGACTTATCATGTCCACAAACCGGATGCTGTGTTCGAAGCACTACCCTTGCTCATCGTTCTTCACGGTGGAGGCGGGCAGGGCATTGGCCTAAAAAACACCTATGGCTTTCAGCCAATCATCGAAAGAGGTGAGGTCATCGCTGCTTATCCAGATGCCATCAACGGCCAATGGCTACCTAACGACGTTGCATTTCTTGATGATGCCATTGACGAGATCATCTCCCGCGAACGGGTTGATCCTGACCAACTGTTCATCACGGGCGCATCACGCGGTGGATTGATGACGTTCATCATGGTCGCAACGTCAAAGCACTCATTTCAAGCTGCCGGAACCGTGATCGCCAGCCAAGTCCAGGGACTAGCAGAGCAGTATCCGATCTCGCGCCCGATCAGCTTTGCCATGATTGCCGGAACTGCCGATCCTTTAATGCCCTATGACGGTGGTTGGGGCGCGATGGGACAACCCAGAAGCACAGGTGAGCCTGGTAGTTATGTTTTACCTGTGGAGGAGGTTATTCAAGGGCTCTTGAACGTCAATAGCATTACCAGTGATCCGGTCATATCCTCCTTCGGGAACCGAGACCAAAGTGACGGATGTACCCATCAGGTGTATCAGTGGACACATTCACAGACAGGGCAAAGTGTTCTGCTTGTCAAGGTCGAAGGAGGTGGACATGTTGTCCCTGGGGGTCGCCAATATCTGCCGAAATCTTGGATTGGATCTGCGTGTCATGATTTTGATCATGCCCAAGTTATGTGGGAGTTTTTTCAAGAACAGGGCCGAACGACTGCCAGCCCAGGGTCTAGGAACTAAGTCGTAACACTTGGTGATCGCGTGATTGATCCTTGAGCTGGTTGATCATCAAACGGGCGGCTTGGGTTGGATCAGGAGCGGTCATCAGGGCGCGGACCACAGCAACACGAGTGGCTCCAGCCGAGACAACATCGGGTAGAGTCTCCCGATCAATGCCCCCAATGGCAAACCAGGGGATCGAGATCGTTTGGGCTGCGTAGCGAACATAGTCTAATCCGACGGCGGGTTTGTCAGCTTTGGTGGGGGTGTCATAGACAGGGCCTACACCCACATAGTCAGCTGAGGTAGCTAAGGCGGCTCCAAGTTCTTGAGCGCTTGTGGTGGACATCCCGATCAGTTTGTGCGGTCCCAGGAGCTGGCGGGCCATGGCAATGGGTAGATCGGTTTGCCCCAGATGAACGCCATCGGTTTGGGCTGCCAGGGCTAGATCAATTCGATCATTAGCAATCAAGAGCGTGTCATAGTGATTGCACAATTGTCTAAGTTTGAGTAAATCCTCAAGAATCTCCCGATCGGTAGCTCCTTTATTGCGGTATTGGACGATCGAAACTCCCCCCTGGATCGCACTTTCGACGGCACTTAGCCAATTTGGGATCGGGGTTGTGATTAAATAGAGGGTTGCTTGCAGGAGACGACGGTGCAGCTCACTCTGGAGCAGATCATTTTCCATCTCATAGAGACGATAGCGCATTTGTTTACAGAGCTTGATCATGCCGGGGGGAACCAGTTGAGTCAGCTCAGCCAGTTTGGAATATTCTTCTAAAACCCGCAGTGCTTCTTGAACGCGGCTACAGTTGGCCCGAACCAGATGATCGAGATCCCGGCGTTGGAGTTCATCGGGGTGATCGATCTCAGTGCCGATATCACCGGAGGTATCGCGGGCAAACCGAAGGGGATCACTGTGCCAACTGGCGAGGGCTTGGCGCATGTCCTTACATTCAGCGGCCCAGTCCGGTGCATCCAGCCCGAAGCGAAACCACTCCTCCAACACTCGAAGCCCTTCACGCGCCCGATCGAGATTGGCATCTAAAATCCGTGCAACTGCCTGAGGTCTCATGATCTTGTCGTCTCTCCCGCTGTGGTGGTGGTCAGAGCTTGTTCATATCCTACTGCTGTTACGGGTCTCGCACGCGCTTTTCAAGTAGAACTCCCTGATCGAACTTCGAGATAGAACTCTGGGATGGAGATCCTCCTTGAGTCATCCTGCCTGTTGAAGTGAACGGAAACTGATCATAAACTCAAAAGGATACCCTAGCGTCACCCAATCGCTGGAATCTCAGGATGGTCTATGAATGAACCCATGAGAGTTAATCAGCCCGGATCGTTAACTCTGGAGCGGCAGCAAGCCCGGATGCGGTTTGGCGGTAAAGCTAGTTTCTGGGTCCAAGCGGTATTTGGGGCCACAGCCTCGGTGTCCTGGCTGATCGTGACGATCGGATTACGGGGGTTCACCGGACTTTCGTTTGGAGCGTTGATTGCGTTTTGGGCCACCTTATTGACGCTGCTAACTCTGGGGGGCAATCTGTATCTGACTTGGCAGTATTGGCAATTAGGCAAGGGGCCTCAAGGATCACTTTCATCGACAGCAACTCCCCAACAGATGCAGCGGGTGATCTACATTAGTTTGGCGGGAGCCTTTCTCGCCTTGATCAGTCTAGCGGCTCAAGTGGGGGATCTGTTAGGTAGCTATTTCTTTCTGCAAATTGCTGTGGGACGGTTTCAGGTGCTGGGGTTGCTACTGTCTGTGGCGAATACCAACATCACCCTTGCCCACCTGATCAGCCTCACGAGTGCATTGTGGATCAATGGAGTGTTTGATCGAAACCTGCCCCGTTCATGACCTGGTTTGATCACCAACATTGCTGAAATCGGGAACCCCATGAAACGACTCTTGATTGATACAGATACAGCTTCGGATGATGCGATTGCGATCCTGTTTGGCGTTCTCTGGCCTCATGTTTCCGTGGAAGCGATCACAGTGGTTGCTGGCAATGTGGTTCTAGATCAAGCCGTTGAAAATGCTCTCTATACCTTAGAAGTTGCCGATCGAGCCGGGATCCCAGTCTTTCCAGGTGCGGATCGGCCTTTATTGCGATCCTTAATTACGGCTGAATACGTACATGGTCAGGATGGAATGGGCAATGCTCATTTTCCGAAAGCCGACCAGCGACCGGAAGCGATCCATGCGGTTGATGCAATTCTCGCAATGGCGAATCGATGGTCTGGGGAATTGGAGATCGTGGCCCAAGCGCCACTCACAAATTTGGCATTAGCCCTCTGCAAAGATCCTGAACTTCCTCGCAAGATCAAGCACCTTTGGATCATGGGAGGAGCCAACAATCACATAGGTAATATTTCTCCTGCCGCAGAATTCAATTTTTATGTTGATCCAGAAGCTGCTCATCGCGTTCTCCAGGCCGGATTTGAAGTCACCCTGATCCCTTGGGATGTGATCCTGAAAGATGGGATCTTGATGCGGCAGGATCTGGAAGCGATTGAGACTATGGGAACAACGTTAAGTCAGTTTTATTTGAGCATTCATCAGCAAGTCTGGGCATTTCAACAACAGGTTCAAGGGGGTGGGATCGATGGAGTGACGAACCCTGATCCATTGGCGATGGCTATAGCCTTGAATCCTGATCTGATCCAAGCTCACGATCGGTGGTTTGTTGCGGTTGAGTATCAGAGTGAGTTGACTCGTGGGTATAGTTTGATCGATCAGTTCCATGTTTTGAACCGAGATCCAAATGCAACTGTGGTCACACGAGTCCATCGATCGATCTTTCTAGAAATGTTGACAACCTTACTGCAGAAGCACTAGCGCTAGAAGGAGACAAGCCGTTGAACGACGTGGACTCTACAGAGATCTTTGTTTATGGATCGCTCTTACAAGGTGAAAGCAATCACGCCTATCTGAAATCAGCGGTCTTTGTGGCTCTCGACTCACTCGATCGAGCTCAGCTTTTTGATCTGGGTGCCTATCCAATGCTGCTCTGGGGAGATGGGATTGAGGGAACAGTTTATGGAGAACGCTATCAAATTCCTCTGAGCTTGCTACCCTTACTTGATGAATTAGAAGATCATCCAACCGTTTACCAGCGACGTTGGTTGAGGTTATACAGTGGCCAGGAGGCATGGGTCTATGTTGGGCAACCCTCCTTCACCCGTAATCGACCGCAACTGATCCACGGATCCTGGCGGAATCGAGAGAAATCCTAGAAGTCTGTTCTGATCTCATGTTCATTGAGGAGGAGATCTTGGGCCATGATAAAACTATTGCCTTGTCCTCAGCTACAAGAATATTATGAAGAGTATGCAGAAAACATCTAAGAATACTAGTTAGGAATAAACTGGATAAATCATTGGTGAGTCAACATCTGCACCTGCATAGATCAAGGCATTTACAATGTTAGAGTTAACCAAGCTAGCTGCAAGTGCCAGGACACTACAATACTCTGAATCGTTAGGATTTACCCCAGTATTCAGATGTTTTTGAACAGTAGCGAAATTATCAGCTTGGATAGTATCTAGTCAAAGAAGGAGATCCCTCGTGGCCCGATCGATCCTGCCCCAACCCCTTTATCCACCCCTCCATTGGGGTCTGAAACATCTGTTTCCGCAGTGTCTCTGGGAGCTAACGGATCCCTCCTTGCCAGAGCAAACCGATCGAGATCACTCTCCTAAAATTCTGCTCAGCTTTGATGATGGACCTCATCCTGACTATACTCCTGCTTTGTTGGACTGTTTGAAGCGCTGGAAGATCCAAGCGAATTTCTTTCTTTTAGGAGAACAGGTTGAACGCTGGCCTCAGATCGTAAGAGCAATCATGGATCAGGGACACCACATTGGACTGCATGGCTATCGGCATATTTCCTTTCCACAACTGAGCTCCATCGATCTGCAGAAATCTTTACGTCGAACTCAACAAGCGATTACCGATGCCTCCGGATCCCACCAAGATCCTGCGGCTATTCGAGATGTGCGCCCACCCAATGGACTCTTTTTCCCTCAAACTTTGGATCATCTTTGCCGTTGGGGCTATCGGCCTGTGATGTGGAGTGTAGTGCCGGAGGATTGGGTTTTGCCTCCTATTTCTGTCGTTATTCAACGGATCCTTGATCAGATCTATCCCGGTGCAATTGTGGTGCTCCATGATGGACCTTTCGGAGGCAGTCAGGTTGTTGCAACGGTTGATCAACTCCTACCTCGGTTGCTCGATCAGGGGTTTGAGTTTATGACTCTGGCCAGCGATGCACAAAAACATTAAAGGAATTAGACTCCAAGCGATCAATCCAGATCAGCAGGGCCAAAGTGATAGTCAATCAGGTGTCGGAACTAAACATTAGGCAGGATCAGCAGGGCCAAAGTGATAGTCAATCAGGCGTCGGATCTCGATCTGTAAGCCTCGAATCTCACGGGTGATCTGTTGATTCTCTGCCTGGATCTGGCGTGTCTCTTCTTGGATCTGGAGCATTTTTTGGTTGGTTTCATGCCGATCTCGATCCATCCGCGCTATGGTTTCGGAGTAAAGCTGCATCAGCATCGCCTGCGCCTCTCTCAGCTCAACAATCATCTGACGGTTAGACTCAATGATCTGATGATCTTGCTCAATCTGTTGACGGTTGGACTCAATCATCTGACGATCTTGCTCGATCCGTTGACGGTTGGACTCAATCATCTGCTGACCTTGCTCGATGATCTGACGATCTTGCTCGATCCGTTGACGGTTTGACTCAATCATCTGCTGACCTTGCTCGATCCGTTGATGGTTAGACTCAACCAAGCGGAGAAGATTAGCAGCAGAGGATTTGACTTCTTCCCATTCTTCTGGAGTGATCCGGGCTAGAGTGCTCATGGTGAGTTGTTAACATAGATTGGCTTAACTCTATCAGAATCTTGCGATCGGGTGAATTTTGACCAAAAATAATGGGATACAAGCCCCGCCCTTTTAGGGCGGCTTTCTCTG
>CAZONZ010000025.1:16510-18677 GCA_964581005.1 uncultured bacterium | reverse complement strand
CCAGATCTTGCTAAGCTAGCTGCCCAGTCAGGGATCGTGATCCAGACAAGTCAATCTGAATCCGTCATTGATCCGAATTTGAAATCGAGGCAAGACTTAGTAAGAGCTCCGAGAAGCGATGATGGTTTGAAGAGATGGTTGTGATCAGGAAGCGATCCTGGGCCATTGGCTATGATGGATCTCTTGCATAGGGTTGAGAGATGTCGTCTACTGCTGCTAATCCATCCCGATCAACATCCCCTCGTTCCACGATGGCTACAGGGATCGGTGCCAACCTTCGGATCTTGCTGCGTTCCCTTCCTCTCCTCTGGAAGATTGCTCCGATTGCTATGTCAGGGCTTACACTTAGCCTACTGGTTCAGGGTGGGCTACCTGCGTTGAGCATCTGGATCAACAAACAGGTGGTTGATGGAGTCGCCACCGCTCTGCAACAGGACTCGATCATCAATCCTGCTCAATGGATCGTTTTAGTCGCTGGCTGGGTCGCTGCCTTATTGCTGAGTAGTCTTTTGGAAGCCTTTAACCCAATGATCTGGGGCAATTTACGAGAGCAGGTTGCAGCTCAGTTCACCACTAAGCTTATGGTCAAAGCTGGAAGTTTGCCTGATCTGACTCATTTTGAAGATCCAAGTTTCTATGATGAACTCCAAGTTTTGCAAAAAAAGATCGATAATGCTCCTATTGATCTGGTTTCGTTTCTGATTCAGATCGGGCGGCAACTCTTCACTGTAGCAACGTTATCTTTTTTGTTGTTACCTGTTAGCTGGTGGATCCCTCCTTTACTGATCCTGACGACTTTACCTGAGACCACTGTGCGATTCCAACAGCGAAAGCGACTCTGGGAACTATCGACAGAAAAGAGTATAGAAGTTCGGCGGATGAACTATGCTAGCTCGCTGATGTTAACGGATAGCTATGCTAAAGAAGTTCGACTCTTTAACTTAGGTCCATTCATCTTAGATCGTTACAATACAGCGTTTGAGTCTCACCACCAAAGTATGAGGCGATTGCGACGCGAGACGACTCTGAAGACATTGGGATTTACGATCGTTAGTGTTATGGGAAATGGCTTTGCGTTTTTCTGGGTTACTCAACAAGCCTTTCGAGGCCAGATCAGTCCAGGCAGTATTCTCCTTTTTGTGCAGTCCCTAGTCTTGATTGAGCAGAATCTACGTCGATTAGTTGGGGAAATGGGATTTCTCTATGATGCTTTGATCTTCATGGGTCGTTTTTTCGCCTTCTTAGATACTGAACCGATGATGAAAGTAGATCCTCACCTTCGATCGGATCAAATCTCCTCAATCTCTAACCCATCTTCAACTGGATCCCTCTCGATCATCTTTGATCAGGTTAGCTTTCAGTATCCTGATGGTCGTTGGGCCTTGCAAAATCTGAGCTTTTGTCTTAAATCTGGAGAAACAGTCGCCTTGGTGGGTGAAAATGGGGCTGGCAAAACAACCCTAGTCAAACTCTTAGCCAGACTCTACGATCCTACTTCCGGATGTATCACCATAAATGGTCAGGATCTGCGAGATCTGGATTTGATCCAATGGAGAGAGCAGATCGCTGTAGTCTTTCAGGATTTTGGTCGTTATTCATTTACGATTGCTGAGAATGTTGTCTTGAATGCTCAAAATATTGATCCTCAGCAGTTAGAGTATGCAATTCAACGGGCTGGGTTGGGCCAAATGATTGATCGATTACCTCAGGGGTATGAAGCAATGTTAGGCAAACCATTCAATGGCACAGAGCTGTCGGGTGGAGAGTGGCAGAAGTTAGCGATCGCTAGAGCCTTTTTGAGGCAGGATCAAGCGCGGTTACTGATTTTAGATGAACCCACGGCTTCTTTAGATCCTCGAAGCGAATACGAAGTTTATCAGCAGTTTGCCGATCTTTCGCAAACCAAAACCACTCTTTTGGTCACCCATCGTCTAGCCTCGACTCGCATGGCAGATCGAATTCTGGTACTCAAAGCGGGACAATTGATTGAACACGGATCCCATCAAGAGTTGTTAGATCTAGAAGGAGAATATGCTAGTTTGTGGACGATGCAAGCGCAATATTACGGCTACTGAGAATCTTTGGGATCGATCTCTCCATCGTGGGGCGTTCGATCATCTTGGTCAATGTTCCAAATCATGCTTTTAGACTTGCTCGGAATAATCGT
>CAZONZ010000025.1:0-16410 GCA_964581005.1 uncultured bacterium | reverse complement strand
GATCATCTTGGTCAATGTTCCAAATCATGCTTTTAGACTTGCTCGGAATAATCGTTCGGACACTTCGATCGTAAACAGACCACCTTCTACAATTAGCTTCATCTCCAGTGCAGGATCCCAGCCCTGATCAAGACAAATCTGCTCACCCCGTCCATACGCCCGGAGTACGGGATCGGGATCGGCAAACGCGGCCCAACGGATCCGATCCTGGGTGTCAACCGATCCTGATTCAGTCTCGTCTACCATGCAAACCTCTTGAGATATTGGTGCATCTCTCTTGATCTGTCTCAGTGCGGCACCCGATCCAAGATCTTCAATTTCAGGAGGATCCTTAGATTTAGAGTTTCTCAAGTCCAGAGATCTTGAGATTCTGAGACCCTAAGGTTTAGAGAACCCCCGATCTAGAAATCCCCAAGTCCGGAGATCTTGAGCTAGGGATTGGGAACGGAAGATCTTAAGATCGTGATTGATAATGGGCAAACTGGCTTGGATCAGCGCTGCAACTTCAAGATCTGCTGATAGGTGTGGCTTTGGAACCAGCGATCGATCTCACGGGCGCGCAAGACGGGCACCGGATGAGTCCGCCCTGCATTTTGCATCTCTTTCAGCAACAATTGCCACTCATCTTGATCAAGTTCGGCATACGTCCGCGCCTGTTCCAAAAATGCATCGACACTCAACTGGGAGGCCAAGCGCATGGATCCACCACACAGCTTCATCAGCACCGATGCCACCGTTCGGGAACGTTGAGCCACCAGTAATGCGGCCCGATCACAACTAAACTCAGCACAGCGAACCCACTGCATCAACTGATCCTGCAACGTTTGCTGCAACAATCCGCCAAAAGGGATCAGTCCTGCTGACACCATCAAAATGTTGGCCATCGTCAGATAAACCCCGTGATTGCATTTGAGGTGTCCTAGCTCGTGCGCCAAAACCACCTGAACCTCTTCCGGCTCTAACAGATCCAGCAAGGAGGAATGCAACACAATAAACGGCTGCTTCCCCTGCATAGCAAACGTGTAGGCATTCGGAACTGGGTGCTGACGAATATACAGCTGGGGGACATGCAGATCCAAAATTTGACAGGATTCGGTCAAGAGGCGGTGCAAATCGGGCAGCTGTTTTTCACTCACTTGCAGGCTTGACGCCATGTTGTCCAGATAAAAGATCTGCTCTGCGGTCGAGCCGAGCAACTGTTGGATGACAAAACTCAGCCCTGGCAGCTGCTGCAGCGAACGGGTGGCCTGGAGATCAACAGGATGGCGGAATTGATCGGCCCTGAGGCCATAAAGGATCCGGGGGTGACGCTCAGACATAGGGTAGAAGTCGCTCAGAAGGAACTTAAGCAGCCTCATGAGGGGCTGGAATCCATCAAACCAGATAGCCCAAATCAGCATCAAACAGATCAGGCTACTTTTAGACTTTAGCAACCTGCAGCTTCGATCCACAGGGTTGAGATCCTAGAACCTTGCTTGGATGTGAGTTCAATATCATTCCCCGCCGCGTCACAATCAGTGTGTTACTCATCGCCATCGGCGGGATCTTCCTGGTGGCCAGGTTTGAGTTTCAACATATGAGAACTATCACTATAAATGCATCCCAGCAGAGCCCCGTGTTCAAGAGCATTCCGGAGTTGGAGAACCTCCACGGATCAGAAGCCTTGACGCGTGGGGAATCGATCAATCTGAGCTGTGCCGTAAAAGACGATCTTGTGATCCCAAAGGCGGACCCGATCGACCCGGAGCTGGGTGCCATCGAGCGCAAACTTATCAAGATCGAGCAGATCATTGACATGATCAATCAAGAACTGGGATAACCGGATCGAAGGTTCATTGCCTTCAATCACTGGCTCCACAAACTGGATCTTGCGTCGCTCCAAGACCTCAACTTTGACGGAGAAATCCAGATCAACCCACTCTCCCTCTGAACCAACCTTGACCTGGGTCATGATCCGAAGTCTGGCATCGTTACTAATGGCAACGCTGACTTGACGGAATTCCAGGGGTTGATCATCAATCGTAAGCAGCTTCAGCTTCGAGAGAATAAAGGGGGTATTGAACGACGTTGCGAGATCGGCCTCCGTCAGCACAACCCGCATCGTTGATTGGGTGGAGCGGCGCAACTTGACCCGCCCCTGAAAAATCTGGCTGAAATCGATCGAAATGGCCTGAGAATACAGCTCCATCCCTTCGATCCGGAGACCGTTGTACATCAATAAACCTTTGCCGATCAACTCAAACCCATCGATACTACCTTGCAGCAGCTTGGCGATCGGTTCCGCCCGGATTTGAGCGTCGATTTGTTCGCACTTGCGAAATAGGGCCGTGATCCCAGCTGTGACGACCTTGCTAATGAGCTGATCGCCGCTTTGAGCTTGAAGTGGGCTCCCTAACAACAAACCTGATGTCATCCCTTTGCGTAATGGTTGAGTGCGCTTCCATCATAGCCGCATTGTTAAGAAAGATTGCAACTCGCTTGCCAGCTTGACAGGGTAACTCTAGCGCTGAAGGGGGCAGATTGATCACACTCAGAGAGAACGATCGATGTGTCAATCCAGCCCCAGTTTTCCCTTTAAGCGTCCTCACTCAAGGCAAGGAGGTTGGTTGATTAGATTGGCTTAAGGATCCGATTTGATTTTTTAATGGTGATGATGGCCGTGTGAGTGGCCGTGAGGATGACCATGATGATGATCGTGAGCCCCATGATCCGGCAGCTGTTGGTGGAGATCCCGGTTCCGGTTAGGCAATGATCCAGCAGCGGGTTTATGGCCGTTGTCGTGACTGTGGGTGTGGGGATGGGAGTGGGCAGCAGTCGCGTGAGCGTGCTCATGAGCATGATGATCGAGGTGATCATGATCTCCAGCATGAGCAACGGTGGCATGGTGATGGTCGTGATCCGAGTGGGAGTGATGACCATTCAGAGCAACGGCGGGTTCTCCCAAAAGATCGGTCATCAGGGGATCAATCCAATTAGCTGCCATCCGCAAGAAGGTTGGATCTTCGTTCAGACAGTCAAGATGGAGACACTCCGCTTTGGTTTGGTAACGCTTGATCGCATACCCCACATCCAGCATCGTTTCATGGTTTTCGGTGGCAAAGCCAATCGGAGCAAACACCAACGCTTTGGCCCCTAATCCCAGCAAGTTTTGGGCAGCTTGATCCATATCGGGTGTGGTCCAGCGTCCAGGGGTGTCATGGTTCATCCAACCCAGACTGATCAAAGGATATTTCTCAATCAAATGCTCCCGAACAGCAAGATAGAGGCTCACACTTTCGCGGATCCCGGTCTCATACCCTTTCGCGTCGTAGGGAGAACCGTGATTGAGCAGAATAATCCCGATCTGAGAGGCAGCGTAGTCCCCTTTCAGATCCTGCATACGAGCTTCAATATGGGCAGCCATGCGGCGGTGATAGTCGATCCGATCGTAAAAGCTGGGCAGATAGCGCATACCTTCAACCCAACGGTGATCATCTGCTAAGACCTCGTTCACTTGTTGTAGGGCCAAGCCACTGGTGAAGATCGAGTCGACCACGAGCAGAGGATAGATCAGGAGGCGGTTGTAGCCTTGGGCCTGGATTTGGGGCAGAACTTGATGGGGTAAAAAGGGATCGCAGAAGTTGAAGGCTTTGAAAACACCCACCCGATCGCCGTAGCGCTCTTGCAACACAGCTTCGATTCCGGCTCGTTGGGCCTCAAAGATCTCATTGTGGGGGGAATGATACTGATCTTGAGCTTGCCACTCCCGCCGATCGGTGAACTCCAGAGCTTTGGCAATCCAGGGGATCACAAAGTTGGGGAAGGGAATGAACTTAGAGGCCAGCAACCGCAAAGCCCGTTCATTGTAGTCAGCAAATTCGTTATAGTGTTCGATCTCACCGTATCCACACAGCAGTACGGCAACTTTGGCGGGTTGGCTCATCACTTTGCCTCAATTGATCACAGAGTTAAACGCGAAAACCGACTCAGCCAGACGCTACTGATGGTATCGAACCGATCCTTGGATGGGCGATCGAGAACAGGTTAGACGTTGGATCAGCAGATCTGTTTGAGCAGGATACCCCCAGGGAGGATTTATGCTCATTCTAAACTAACCGATCACTCGCGTGGATCTGGAAGCCTAGAGCCGATCGGTTGCCAAGAGAGGGAGGAAAAGTTGATTTTCAGGATCTAAAGCTGACGATGGGTTGCTAGAGCCTCTAGATCGATCGCGACTGATCAGACTTCGGTTGACTGGGGGAATTTTTTAGATCAGCTTCCACTTCCTTCAACTGATTCTGAGTCCGGTTGATCGATCAGGTATCGCAGGATCCATTGCACATTTAGCCGAACGTTTCCTGCTGCCCAGTCTTTCCCTGGTCCCAAAAGCTGAACTGGAACCCCTTCCCCTAAAAGAGAACTCATTGAGTAACTAGTACCAAGATGAAACTGTGAATTATTAACAACCTTGATCAACTCAGAGATCCAGACATCAGCAGACTTGAGCTCTCCCCTGTTCCCATATCGAGCGATCACCTTGTCACTCCGGTAATGATCTAGCGGTTCCTCCATCCATTGTTTTCCGGGAGGAGCCCCAATTGTTTGATCCTGCTGCTGAGTCTTCTGGTGGGCAATTTCAGCTTCAATCGCGCGACGACAGATCTCCGACCAGTTGGCTTGTACGGTGCTCATTTGTTCTTGTAGGTCATCCGTGACATCAATGGTGATCGTTGGCATGGCATATCTCCCTATCCACTGGATTTCAATTTCAATTCACTCAAATGTACAGATCATTGTCTAGCTGAACTTTGGCGTTCTCCCAGGCAATCATCTGATGTGATCCGTTCAAGCAGGTGGATCGATCTGAGAACTGGGATCTCGCTTGAGCAGCAACCAGGCAACGATAATGCCAATGACCGCTAAAACCTCCATCGGGTAGAACACATAAGTGTAGGTTCCAAATAAATCTCGAACGCGACCTGTTACCAACGTTCCAATCAAAGCGCCGAACCCATAAGCTGTAAAGATAATCCCGTAGTTTAGAGCATACTGATCAGGATTAAAAAACCGCAGCGTTATGGTTGGAGCCATAGCTAGCCACCCTCCAAGACAGAACCAAAATAAGCAGAAGGCAATCAAATAATTACCAACTTGTCCAGTTTGAGCATTCACCATTAAGAGACAGGCGATTAAGATCAGCACATAGGATAAACTTGCAATATGGTGAGGTTTGAACCGATCACTCAACCACCCAAATAACGGACGACTGATCCCATTAAATAGAGCAAATAAGGAAACGCTACTAGCTGCCACAGTCGGACTGATCTGAATAATTTCTTCCCCGACTGGACTGGAAATACCAATTGCACTCAACCCCACTATCGTTCCGATTGCATAGCAGATCCACAGGCCATAAAAGGATCGACTCTTAAACAAGTTTCCAGAGTAGGTTGGGACAAAGGTAGATCCAGCAGCTGCACCACTTTGCTGAGGATGCCAACCCTTAGGCGGTAACTTCATCGTCAGAGCAATGGCTAAAATGATGACGATAAAGGCGATACCCAAAATGCGCAAGGTGGGCCGAACGGTGTAGTTACTGATCAGATAATTTGCTAGGGGGGCCGTGATCAGAGGCGAAAGACCAAACCCAACGATCGTCAACCCCACCGCTAATCCTTTTTTATCCGGGAACCAGCGGGATGCAACCACCATGGGCACACCATAGGTGATCCCAATTCCGGTTCCACCAATAACCCCATAGGTAAAGATGAGCATACCAATATGGCTTGCAAAGCTCGAAAGAATGTAGCCTAACCCTACAACAATCCCTCCAATAGCTGTTGTCAGGCGAGTCCCAACACGAGGAATGTAAAACCCTGCGATCGGCATGAGTGCAGCATAGAAAACTAACACAAACGTGAATGGTAACAGGCTTTCCGTTGCGCTAATACCCAGCTCATGTTCCAAGGGGTTTCTAAAAATGCTCCAGGAATATACACTCCCTAAACAAAGGAGAATACTCATCCCCAAAGGAATCAAAAGCCACCTGCCCTGATCTGCAGGCTGCCCCAGGATCGTAATCGTTGGCTCATGATCAGCTGTTGTCTGCATAAGCTTTGACTCTATGGATCAATCTGTGGATCAAATGGACACTTTACGCTGCAATTGCCGTATCTTCAAGCATCTTGCCAGTTTACAACACGACGAAGCGCTTTGGATGCCATCTCATTGTTTTCGGCAGACTTCATCACAACCCTTGATGATGCCAGCAACCCTTTCCATCCTGCATTCTTGCTGATCTATAACTCTGAAGCTGAAAGTCTTCCTTCAACTGGTTCATACTCATCTTCTAGCAACCAAGTTTGAGCGTCATCATAGGTTCTGCAGCTGAAAACAACCTTATAATTTGCCGCCGGATCATAGACACGGCAACTTCCAGCTGGTTCACCTAACAACAGCAGTATATAGGGAGGAAACAGCATTGGATCAATCCAGACTTCCAGAAAATTCCACTTACTCTTGGCTAGGTCCAGTGCGGGGGCTAACATGGTATCGATTTTCTGCATCAATTTTCACCTCTCCATAAAATAGCGGCGTGCTTGAGCCCTCTTCGGGATTGATTCGGTAACCGATTGATTCAGCAAAATACAAGCTGTAACGCTCGTATAAAAATTGGTGATGGATCTTCTTAAACCCAGTTAGAGTCACTAATCTGCCTTAGATATCTGGATTGGCTTTATGATCCGATAGTGATCCGCTCAGCACTCACCTGAACCTGCCGCTGTCCATTGCGTTCCAAAGTAGCTTCCAGAACTCCGTTGGTGACCTGAGGCGGTGGATCCGGGATCCGCACTTGGCCCTCATACAACCCTGGCGAGATCTCCTGCATCGAGATCCCTGGGGTCACATCCACGATCCGGAAACTGGCCTGTCCCCCTTGATCCCCTCGCATCGTGACAATCAATACATCATTGGCCCTCAAGATCTGTCCTGCTGCATTCGATGTTACTGAGGTGATCTGAGGTTGACCCGGCACGATCGATCCTGATCCGGTTTGGCTAGGTTGTTGGATCGTAGAACGGACTCCTTCAGAACCATCGACCTTGAAGGGGTAGATCTCCTGATGTTGAACACTCAGACCGTTTTGAGAGACAACTACTCGTAACGTTGGATAATTTACTTGATGATCAGGAGCCACCACATACGTTCCCTCATAGACTCCAGATTGGATCTCACGCATGGGCTGATTCCGTACCAGACTCCCAAAATCAAACTGGGCTAGGGCTCCAGGACTTGCCTGGATCGTGAACGTTAGAATATCCCCCTCGATCAAATTGCGTTCTGGGGTGAGACGGATCCCGGTGAAGCGAGGATAGGCGGAGGGCGGTGGTGTGGGCTGGGGCAGGATCGCCTGGTTTTGCGGCAGGGTTGGGGGTGGGAACGGAGTGGCAACAGGTTGGGTTGAAATGGGGGCTGTGTTCGGGGCGGTAGGTGGAAAGGCGGATCCGGTGATCGGAGGTGGCACAGCATTGCCCAGTGCTAGTTGAGGATATTGCCGTTGCACACGAGTGGTTTCGCCAAAGCGGGTTGCCTGGATACTGATCGCTGGATTCGATACAGCATCACTAGCCTGGATCGCGTAGGTTGTTCGGTAGATGCCTGTACTGATCTCCTGCATCCGTAACCCCTGGATCGTGGGTCCAATGTCAGCCACTAATTCAGATCCTGAGGTAGCTTGAGCTTCAATGGTGAGAATATCCCCCGTCTGCAACGATCCCGACTCTGGAATCACTCGTGTAGCCGAGATCTCTGGTTTTGTGCTACTGGTGCTGCTAGGTGGGATCAACGGAGTGGGTGCCGTGATCGGTGGGGGGGCAGCGGCTACCGGAGCTGGACTCAGTTGAGCTACAGGTGGGTTAAGCGGTTGAACTTGGCCTTGATACACCAACGTTTGATGCAATAATACTGCCCCTTCGCCCCGACTCAGGACTACGTTCGGCTTGATCTGAGCGGGATCCGGCACATTCACCAATAATCCAGCTCGCCCTGCCATCGCAATAAATGGATGCCCGATCTCTGGAACATCTGCCGCATCGGTGTATAAACTCATCCAGCGAGTGATCTCGGAGGGATCAGGGGTAGGCAATTGCAGGGCTCGCACCAGGATCGCTAAGGCTTCTAACTTAGTGATGTCGCCACTAGGTCGAAACTCATCCCCAGCATAGAGATTCATCGCCCCCGCTTGGATAACCGCCTGAGCCGTCCAGTAATCTGGGCTATTGATCTCCATATCTGCGATCGGAAAGGCTCCCTGCTCATTCGGGATATAGGCAAAAAACTGAGCCAACCACTGAGCCAGCTCGATCCGGGTTAATGGATTCGATAAGGGCACACCCTGAAGCACCAGATCGGTTTGAGTTTCCAGGGCTGTTACGTAAGCATTAGTCCATGTCAATACGCTGGTGTCTGCCTGCGCCACGATCCAAGGGGATTGACCCGGATCCCCCCAAGCAGGATCAACGTCAAGATCAAACTCAGCCTCCTGAGGATCCTCAACAGGATCCAATGGGGGAACCAACTGTACAGGATCTATCACATCGGCAGGATCCAAAGATGCTGAAGAGTCTCCAGAGACCCCAGCCAGGGCTTCGGTGGGGGCTACTCCAAACAGAGCAAGAATCGTGAGCAAAACAGGCAGAGAAACACGCATGGCTGGAGCTGTAGAAACGGCCAGATCAATTGAGCTCGATGAGTTGGGTTTGTCAAGTCCCTTCTCGATTGTTGCCAGCTTATCTCACTTCCCGGATACCTATGCAGGGGACAAGCCTAAACTCCTGCCTGTCCCAAACCACAGTGTCTCCTCACCGCTTCTCACCTGATCCTGGGTGAACGTATCGCCGTCGCAACATTTTTTTACATCAATCTCACAAACGACCTCAACAGACGGAAGCGATTCTGGAGCTGGGATCGAGCTGGATGACTGATGCTTCGGGGTTTGACTCGATTGACTCTCGTCCTGAGGGCGCTTGTAGATGTGCAGAAGGATCCTTATGATGAGGGATAAGAAAAATGTGGTTTTTCTAAGTTTCTCGGAGGAGCTTCAATGTCAGGTAGCACAGGGGAGCGCCCATTTGCGGACATTATTACCAGTGTTCGCTATTGGGTCATCCATTCCCTCACGATCCCCGCTCTGTTTATTGCTGGCTGGCTGTTTGTCAGCACCGGCTTGGCCTATGATATCTTTGGCACCCCCCGCCCCAGCGAATACTTCAGCGCGGATCGGCCAGAGATCCCCATTGTTGAAGATCGTTACAACGTGACTGAGCAATTAGAGCGGCTCTAGTTCATTCGACTCAATCGAGTCAACGTTGGTCTCATTTCCCCTTTTGATCTGCCGTTTTTGGATTGGAACGATTCATCGCTATGCAATCATCCTCTAACGAACCTGTTTTTTACCCCGTGTTTACCTTCCGCTGGTTAGCGGTTCACACCTTAGGCGTCCCCACGGTTTTCTTCCTCGGAGCCATTGCCGCCATGCAGTTTATCCAACGGTGATCTTCCATGCCTGATCAACCAGAAAAAAATCCCAACACCCAACCTGTAACGTTAGATCGGACCTCTTTGTATCTGGGTCTGCTCCTGATCTTTGTGGTTGGCCTCTTGTTTTCCAGTTATTTCCTGAACTAGTTCTTGTTGTGTAGGAGATGATCAATCATGACTAGCCAACCTCGGATCCCGCTTTGGGTTGTGGCCACAGTTGCTGGCCTCGGTGTTTTAGTGGTTGTGGGCCTGTTTTTCTATGGTTCCTATGTTGGACAGGGCTCCAGCCTCTAATTCCTGATCGGCCTTCCAGGAGTTACCGTCCCCGTTCAGATCGTCAAGAACCCGCTTCCCTGCAGCTTGCACTAGCTCGGTCGGCGGGTTCTTCGTCTGTGATGAGTCCATTCAATCTACACGTGATCCAACGATCTGATCGATCAAGCCAATCGTCTTAGTTAGAGGACGGCTCGCCTTTTTCGATCCACAGAAACAGGAACACAATAGCCATTGCAGGCAAGACCCAGCAGGTGGTCAAAACCATGATGGGCTGAAGATAGGCAGCAGTCATTCGGTATACTCCCAAAAAGACGATCAAAACAGTCATGAATCCGAGAAACCTGGCTGGGACAGACGATCAAAACTGTCACAAAACAGGTACTTGCACCATAGCAGAGGATCGAAATCTGAGGATCAGTGCTAAGGAATCGTAACAAATGAGGATCTATACCCTCTGCCGACCAATATTGCTGCGGAACAACGGGATCACCGGCTCCAAAAGGGTTGAGAGGAAACGCGGATCCTCTCTGGATGCCTTGGTGACATTCTCAAGATTCATCAGATCGTTCACTCTGAACTTTTGTCCATTAGCCCAGATCAGGTAGCCTGAGATATTACCTGGACTCACATGGCCCAGGAAGAGTCTTAAGCTTGGTGTTGCGGATTGATCCCGTTGATTGAAATGGATCGAGTTGATCTTATGAACGCTTCTCAGCCTATGTCTTCTTTGCCTGCTTCTCACCTCTGGCTTACTCAGGAACGCGATGCTTGTGGAGTTGGCTTTCTGGTCGATCAGCAAGGTCGAGCCAGTCACACAGTGGTCGAACAAGCCCTGATCGCTCTGGGCTGCATGGAACATCGCGGTGGATGTGGCGGCGACAACGAGACAGGTGATGGAGCCGGGATCACAACAGCCATTCCCTGGCAACTGCTGCAGCACTGGGCTCAGGATCACAGTATTTCCTGGCCCGATCAGGATCACATCGCGGTGGGTATGGTGTTTTTGCCTCAGGATCCAACCCAACGGGATCAGGTTTGTGAGATCATGGCCCGCTATTTGGAGTCTACTCCCTGGCAATGGTTGGGATGCCGGGATGTGCCCGTGCAACCGGATCGGCTTGGCCCCTTAGCCCGTGCCAATGAGCCCTTTATCCGCCAGGTCATGCTGTATCACCCCGATCTGAGTGGGGATGATCTGGAGCATCAACTTTATCTACTCCGAAAGCGTCTCCAACGTCAGGTTGAGCAGGACATAGGGGCGAATGCGATCTACTTTGCCTCGTTGTCCTCCCGCACGATCGTCTACAAGGGTATGGTTCAATCTGAGGTTTTGGGCCAGTTCTATCGTGATCTTCAAGATCCTGACTATATCAGTGCTTACGCCACCTACCACCGCCGCTTTAGTACCAATACCCTCCCCCGCTGGCCTCTAGCTCAACCCATGCGCTATCTCTGTCACAATGGGGAGATCAATACTTACCTTGGTAATTTCAACTGGATGGTGGCTCGTGAGCGCACTCTAGATCATCCGATTTGGGGCAACGCGATCGAAGAACTCAAACCGATTATTGATCCCACTGCTAGCGACTCGGCTGGACTGGATAGTGTTCTAGAGTTACTGATCCAAGCCGGATATTCTCCCTTGCAAGCGTTGATGATGCTGATCCCGGAAGCCTATCGCAATCAACCGGAGCTTCAGGATCATCCCGAAATTGTCGATTTTTATGAATTCTTTGGTGAGATCCAGGAGCCTTGGGATGGCCCAGCTCTGGTGGTGTTCTGTGATGGGAAATGGATCGGTGCAACGTTAGATCGAAATGGCCTCCGCCCTGCTCGGTATGCGATCACTCGTGATGGCTTGATTCTGGTTGGATCTGAAGCCGGTGTGATTCCGTTGCCCGAAGCAGAGATCGTGGAAAAAGGGCGGTTGGGTCCAGGACAAATGTTGGCTGTAGATCTCGAACATCACCAGCTTCTGAAGAATTGGACCATCAAGCAACAGATCGCGCAGGAACACCCTTACGGCGAATGGCTCCGAACCCATCGAGTGGATCTGGTGGCTCAGGATTTTAACTCGAATCTGCATCTGTCTGATACCGAATTGCTGCAGGCTCAAACCGCCTTTGGCTACTCATTCGAAGATGTGGAAATGGTGTTGGAGGATATGGCGATCTCTGGCAAAGAGCCCACCTTCTGCATGGGAGATGATGCACCCTTAGCTGTTCTATCGCAACACCCCCATCCCCTTTACAACTACTTCAAACAGCGGTTTGCCCAGGTCACCAATCCACCGATCGATCCCCTTCGTGAAAATCTGGTTATGTCGCTGGATGTTCACCTAGGCCGACGGGGTAACCTCCTCGATACGGAGCCTGAGGATGCCCGCCTCTTGCATCTCCGTAGCCCTGTCCTGAATGAAGCTGAATTAGCAGCCCTGCAACACACTCCCTTCCCAAGTACAAAACTCTCGATCCTCTTCCCGATCCAATCCGGTCCAGAGGGTCTTGCTACCGCTCTCCAAGATCTGTGTCTGCAAGCCGATCAAGCCGTCCGCTCCGGGACTGAAATTCTGATTCTCTCTGATCGAGGTCTCAATGCCGATCAAGCCCTGATCCCCCCTTTACTTGCAGTTGGTACGATCCATCACCATCTGATTGCGGAAGGTCTACGCCTGCAGGCTTCGATCGTGGTTGAAACGGCCCAATGCTGGAGTACTCATCACGTTGCGTGTCTGATCGGATATGGCGCAAGTGCGATCTGTCCGTATCTAGCGTATGAAACGATCCGGCAATGGTGGCACAAGCCCAAAACCCAAAAGCTGATGGAAACAGGCAAGCTGCCAGGACTTTCCCTGACTGAAGTTCAATTGAAATATCGAGCTGCTACTGAAGCTGGCCTCCTCAAGATCCTCTCCAAAATGGGGATCTCACTCCTATCTAGCTACCATGGGGCTCAGATCTTTGAAGTAATCGGCCTCAGTGCTGAAGTGATTGATCTAGCGTTCCGAGGCACGATCTCGCGGGTGGGTGGGATGACATTGAAGGATCTGGCTCAGGAGGTCTTCACCAACCATGCCAAAGCGTTCCCAGAGCTGCAGGGTCGCAAGTTAGAAAATCTTGGCTTTATCCAGGCTCGGCCCAAAGGGGAATATCACATCAATAGCCCGGAGATGGCTAAGCTGCTGCATCAAGCGATCGAGTCGAACCACCCTGATCATTACGAACTCTATCGTCAGCATCTGCAAAACCGGGTTCCTACAGCTCTGCGGGATCTCCTAGAGTTCAAGAGTGATCGAGAACCCATTTCCGTGGAGGAGGTTGAATCGATTGCGGATCTGTGCCAACGCTTTGCGACAGGGGGGATGTCGTTAGGAGCCCTCAGTCGGGAAGCCCACGAAACCTTAGCGATCGCCATGAACCGGATCGGCGGCAAATCCAATTCTGGTGAAGGAGGGGAGGATCCTGATCGGTACCGAGCGGTTGCTGATGTTACAGAAGATGGTCGATCAGCTTTATTCCCACACCTACGCGGCTTAAAACCTGGAGATACCGCCAGTTCTGCGATCAAACAAGTGGCTTCGGGTCGCTTTGGCGTCACGCCGGAATATCTGCTCAGTGCTAAACAGATCGAGATCAAAGTTGCTCAGGGTGCTAAGCCTGGTGAAGGAGGCCAGCTGCCAGGTCCCAAAGTCAATGCCTATATTGCTAAATTGCGCCGATCGAAACCCGGTGTTCCGTTGATCTCTCCTCCACCGCATCACGACATTTACTCAATTGAAGATCTGGAACAGTTGATCTTTGACTTGCATCAGATCAATCCTGCAGCCAAAGTTTCGGTCAAATTGGTCTCTGAGATCGGGATTGGCACAGTTGCAGCAGGAGTTGCTAAAGCGAATGCAGATGTGATCCAAATCTCTGGCCATGAAGGGGGAACGGGTGCATCGCCGCTCAGCTCAATCAAACATGCAGGCGTGCCTTGGGAATTGGGGTTAACGGAGGTACATCGATCGCTGTTAGACAATACCCTTCGAGATCGCGTGATCCTACGGGTTGATGGCGGGATCCGAACAGGTTGGGAAGTGGTGATGGCGGCGATGATGGGAGCGGAAGAATTTGGGTTTGGGACGGTGGCCATGATCGCTGAGGGTTGCATTATGGCCCGGATCTGTCACACCAATAACTGTCCTGTCGGGGTCACCAGTCAAAAAGAAGCACTCCGCAAACGCTTCCCTGGGACACCGGATCATGTTGTTACCTTCTTTACTTACGTTGCTACTGAAATTCGCCAGATCTTGGCTAAGCTAGGCTACCGTTCTCTATCTGAAGTGATCGGACGAGCCGATCTGCTACGGCCTCGATCAGAAGTATCCTTGACCAAAACAGCAGGACTGGATCTGAACTGTTTGTTGGATCTACCGGATGTTGGCCCACGCGGAGATCAGCCGATTCGCTGGTTGATCCATGAAGAGGTTCATTCCAATGGAGTGGTCTTAGATGATCAGATCCTCAGCCAGCCTGAAGTTGAAACGGCGATCCAGAACTGTGGATCAGCTCAGCGGTTTGAAAAGATTGTGAATACCGATCGAACGGTTGGGGCTCGGATCGCGGGTGTGTTGGCTCAGCGGTACGGGGATCGGGGCTTTACAGAAGCAGGAGGACAGTTGGATCTGCAGTTTGCGGGTAGTGCGGGTCAGAGTTTGGGAGCCTTCACTCTGGCTGGGATGCGGTTGATCCTGGTGGGGGAAGCGAATGATTACGTGGGCAAGAGTATGAACGGGGGTGAGATCATCATCAAACCTCCGGCTGAAGCGCAACGGGATCCGGCAGAACAGGTGATCTTGGGAAACACGTGTCTCTACGGTGCGACAGGGGGCTATTTATTCGCTAATGGTCGGGCGGGAGAGCGGTTTGCAGTTCGGAATTCTGGCTCGATCGCGGTGATCGAAGGCAGTGGGGATCATTGTTGTGAGTACATGACTGGGGGAGTGATTGTGGTTCTGGGTCGAGTGGGTCGCAATGTGGGTGCGGGGATGACAGGTGGGATCGCCTATTTCCTGGATGAGACGGGCGACTTCCCTGCTAAAGTGAACTCCGAGATCGTTCGGATCCAGCGCTTGCAAACACCGGCAGCTGAGCATCAACTTCAGGATCTGATCCAGCGTCATGTTGAAGCTACAGGCAGCCCTAAGGGCCGCACGATCTTGGCCGAATGGATGGATTATTGTTCTCAGTTCTGGCAAGTGATCCCGCCTTCTGAAGATCAGACGGAGCTGACTCATCTCACACGGGAAACCGCTGATGTCTAGTATTTAGCTGCAGCGGACGCTACGGTCAGCCCGATCCTTGCTATAATTTGTTTGATTTTGGTGCGTTGCTGAGCATTATCGGTAGGATCCAAACTCACCAATCTAATTTCCCACCAGGCCACCCCCCAGACTAAATTCGCCAAACAAGCTGGAGCAAGAAATATGAGTAATACGTATACAGCTATTTTTGAGCAGGATGAAGGATGGTATATCAGCCATTGCCCGGAAATTCCCGGTGCCAATGGTCAAGGTCGCACCAAAGAGGAAGCTAGGAAGAGTCTTTCGAGTGCAATTGAGTTAATTCTGCGGGATCGGCGAGGAAGATGCGCTACGTGGATTACCGGCAGATGCTGAGGAAGAGGGCTATCGTTTCTTCCGCTTAGTCTTTTCAAATAGATCGGAGTGGCTGCCTGTTCTGACCAAGGTTAGTAGACCTGATTGCGAGGTGTCATAAATCAAGAGCCAGTCTGGTTCAATATGGCATTCCCTTTTTGGTTTCCAACCCCCGACAAGAGCATGGTCCTTATAACGGGGGGCCAAGGGTTCATCTGCTTGGAGTTGTTTGATGACAAATGCTAGCTTAGCCATGTCTTTACCACGAGCTTTAGCAGCCTTTACATCTTTTTTGAATTGACTGGTGATTTTTGGCTCACGCACTGGCTAGTCTCTGGTAAGCGCTAAAGGCTTGCCAAAAAAACTTCAATATCATCAATAGTCTCCAAGCGTTCAGGATCTTCTGATTCCGCGATCGCAGCCAACGTGGTCTCATTGGGAATTTCCACTGGGAAAGGCAGCCCTTGGTGGAGTATCACCTGTTGGTAGAACATACAGATCGCCTCGGTTGGTGTAATTCCCAAATCAGAAAAGATCCCTTCTGCACCTGCTTTGAGAGTTGGGCTCATTCTTGCTTGAACTTTTGCTGCTTGAGTTGCCATAGGGACATTCTCCCGCGAGAGACTCCGCACTTTTGGTATGGGTGTACTGAATACAAGGTCAATAGCTGTGTCTTGTACTCCATTTGTATTGCAAAATAGCAAGAAGGCGCAAGCTCGATTGCCTCTTGCCTTTGGTGAGGTTTGTGGGGGCCGATCGCGCTCAACTCATGGCCCCATGTCTACCTGGTTGGTGCAGTGGACCCTTGGCTTGTGTAACATCGGGGTATGACAGGATTTGGCATGATATGGTCAGCTTCCATGAGGTCTCCGTTCCTGAAGTGCAGTCAGCATAGGCCACATTTCCCATTTTGTTTCTTGCCTACAGCCTTTTCGCCGATCATCAAGTACATACCTAATCTCCTCACCCTCATGGGA
>CAZONZ010000024.1:14365-18683 GCA_964581005.1 uncultured bacterium | reverse complement strand
TAGCTAGTTGCTCCGATCGCTGTTCGCTGCCCTAGCTTACTAGATCGTCATTTCATAATATATTTTCACTCGAACTGGATTCTTAAATTAGGACAGTATCTGGAAATAAGGACAGTATCTGGAAACAAATCCATCCTCATGATCCTCTCTCCATCCTCACAATTTCCTCAACCTCATCTGATTCGATCAAGTTAGATGACCTCTTTGAGAGGCTCAGCAACAGATCCAAACCCAATCCTCGTCAAGATTCTGATCGGCGAACAAAGATCGCATGATCAAGAGCTTCTGTGCTCAGATGACTTGATGACCTAGAGGAACCTAGTCTCAGGTTTGGAAGGAAAGGATTGCCAGGATCTGCTTACTCAGAGGAAAAGTCCGTACTGCCCCAGTGCCGTTTTGGGATGGAGGCTTGAGTCATGATCCAAACTGCAATGCCCCGATCGATTGAGAGCTCTGCTGCGCCAGAGGTGAGATCAGAACAAGGGCTGAGGGATCAAGCATTGGTGCTTTGGTTTGAAGATGTCGGGATCCAGGATATTGGCTTGGTCGGGGGCAAAAATGCCTCGTTGGGAGAAATGATCCAGCAACTCACTCCGCAAGGGATCCAGGTGCCGACGGGATTTGCGACGACTGCTTATGCCTACCGCTACTTTATTCAACAGGCAGGTCTAGACGCTAAACTGCGGCAAGTGCTGAGCGATCTCGATGTTGAGGATGTCTCCGCCCTCCGGACACGAGGAGCCCAGATCCGTTCCCTGATCCTGCATACTCCGTTTCCGCCAGAGTTGGCACAGGCCATCATTCAAGCTTATCTAGCGCTCTGTCAACGCTATCAAGAGGATCAGACTCAGTCTTCCAGCTCGTTCTCAGCTGATTTCAGGGCCGATCTCACCTGCGATCCCCAGGTGACTCATCGAGCTGAGGGGTTATTCGATCCGGATTTGATGAACGGGGCCGTTGATGTTGCGGTTCGATCGAGCGCTACGGCTGAGGATCTACCGGATGCAAGTTTCGCGGGTCAACAGGAAACCTATTTGAATGTGCATGGAGTCCGTGAGGTTTTGGATGCTTGTCACAAGTGTTATGCCTCACTGTTCACCGATCGAGCGATCTCCTACCGAACCCTGAAGGGCTTTGATCATTTTGATGTGGCCTTGTCGGTCGGGGTGCAAAAGATGGTCCGATCGGATCTGGGCTCATCTGGAGTCATGTTCTCAATCGATACGGAGACTGGATTCAAAAATGCAGTCTTGATCAATGCTGCCTACGGTTTGGGGGAAAATGTTGTTCAAGGAGCGGTGAATCCCGATGAGTATTTTGTCTTCAAACCGACGTTGAAAGGGGGCTATCGACCCATCCTGGGCAAGCGGTTGGGTAGCAAAGAGATCAAGATGATCTATGCGGTGGGTGGATCGAAGACGACGATGAATGTGCCTGTAGCGGAACCCGATCGGCAGCAGTTTGCTCTGCAGGATGACGAGATTTTGACACTGGCTCAGTGGGCCTGTCGGATCGAGGATCACTACTCCCAGGCTCGTGGGTGCTATACACCGATGGATATTGAGTGGGCCAAGGATGGTCTGACAGGAGAATTGTTCATTGTTCAAGCACGGCCCGAAACGGTGCAGTCTCAAAAAGCGATCCATGTCCTCCGATCCTACAAGCTGATGGATCTGGATCCGGCCCAACGCAGGATCCTCTGTCGGGGGCGGGCTGTGGGTGAAATGATCGGTCAAGGTCAAGCGCGAGTGATTGCGGATGTTCAAAAGATCCATCAGTTTCAAGCGGGCGAAGTGCTGGTTACCAACAAGACAGATCCAGACTGGGAACCGATCATGAAAAAAGCCAGTGCGATCGTTACCAATCAAGGCGGGCGGACCTGTCATGCGGCGATCGTGGCACGGGAACTGGGGATCCCAGCAATCGTAGGCTGTGCCAATGCAACGGGGGTGATCCATACGGGACAACCGATCACAGTATCTTGTGCTGAGGGAGAAGAGGGTCGCGTCTATCAAGGGTTGCTGCCGTTTGACATTCAAGAGACTCCACTTCACGATCTGCCTCGAACTCGGACCCAGATCTTGATGAATATCGGTAATCCTGCGGAAGCCTTTAGTCTGTCTTCGATCCCCTGTGATGGGGTTGGTCTAGCCCGCCTAGAGTTCATCATTGCCAACCAGATCAAAGCTCACCCACTCGCCTTGATCCATTTTGATCAGTTGGAGGATGACGAGACAAAAGCTGAGATTGCGCGTTTGACCCAAAGCTATGATCACAAGCCAGAGTTCTTTGTGGATCAGTTGGCTCAAGGGATTGGGATGATCGCAGCAGCATTTTATCCCAAACCTGTGCTGGTGCGACTGTCGGATTTCAAGAGCAACGAATACGCGAATCTACTAGGCGGTAGGCAGTTTGAACCCAAGGAAGAAAACCCCATGATCGGGTGGCGAGGGGCTTCGCGCTACTACGATCCGAACTACCGTGAAGGGTTTGCGCTGGAATGTCGAGCGTTGAAGCGAGTTCGAGATGACATGGGACTTGTGAATGTGATCCCGATGATCCCGTTCTGTCGGACTCCAGAGGAGGGGCGCAGGGTCGTGGAGGAGATGGCTCGCTATGGCTTGCAGCAGGGTGAGAATGGTCTACAGATCTACGTCATGTGTGAGATCCCCAACAATGTGATTCTGGCGGATCAGTTTAGTGAAGTGTTTGATGGATTCTCGATTGGATCCAATGATCTGACGCAACTGACGCTGGGATTGGATCGAGATTCGGCTCTCGTGGCTAGCTTGTTTGATGAGCGCCATGCCGGGGTGAAAACCATGATCCAGATGGTGATCGAGAAAGCTCGGCAGCATCACCGCAAGATTGGGATCTGTGGTCAAGCGCCCAGTGATTACCCAGAGTTTGCCCGCTTCCTGGTTGAACAAGGGATCGATTCGATCAGTCTTAATCCTGATTCGGTGTTGAAGACCTTGCTAGAAGTCGCCTCGGCGGAAGGGTTGAGCTAAAGGGCGGGGTTGGTTGGGATGAGGGGGTGTGAGGATCGAGCATCAGAGCTCGGAGGATCCGAGGATTGAAATACCCAGAGGATTCAAACGATCCAAGGGTTCTGGCAGAGATCCGAAAGAACCAAGGATCCTCAATGCCCAAAAGGTTGAAGTGATCATTTTGCCTAACGGGTTCAAGTTGAAGTCCACGAGATATTTAAGGAGGTTGGTATGTTTAAGAAGATCCTGGTCGCCCTTGATCTGTCCGAGATGTCAGAGCAGGTTTTGGGGGCAGCGTTGATGATGGCTCAAGCTACTCAAGCCGATCTGATGTTGTTGCACGTCCTCTCACCCGATGAAGAAGACAGCCCTAAGCTAGCCGATTTCAGTAGTTTAGGGTACTACCCCTTTGCCGATGGCCAGATCCTGGATACCTATCAAGAGCAGTGGAAAGCGTTTGAACAGAAGGGGTTAGCGCAGTTGAGGCGTTGGACCGATCAAGCGATGGAGCTGGGCCTTAACGCTGAATTCAGTCAAAATTATGGCAAGCTCGGATCGACCATCTGTGATCTGGCCCGGACCTGGGAAGCCGATCTGATCATGGTTGGGCGTCGGGGTCGGGCAGGGTTGAAGGAGTTCATGCTAGGCAGCGTCAGTAACTATGTGTTGCACCATGCTCCTTGTGCCGTGCTGGTCGTTCATCGCAATACTCCTGGAGTGATGATCCCAAGCCATGCCCACGCAGCCCAGATCAGTGCTTGAAGATTCCACGCGAGGATTGTGATCGGAGGGGTCGATCGGTGCATAAGAGTCTAGCCTTTCTCAGAGACTCTAACGATGGACTTACAAAGCTGCTTGCGACCTGATACAACTGATCCAAGAGCTTGGATCAGAAGATGTCTACTCCGTCGTTATCCAAACCTGCACTTGTGATCGGAATCGGTCTGGCCATTGGGGGCTTGGCTGGGCTGGATCTGATCGTGGTCAGCTTCGCCCCTTCCGGTGGAGGTCACTGGTTGTTGCAGAGCAGTCAACTTATGCTTCTGGCGGCGGGAGTCACGTTAGCTGGCCTTGGCTACGGGCTAACGAAGGAGTTTCGTCTCGATGCCGATCGCTACCCTGCCCCAACCTTCAAAACAAAACCCCGCCCCCCTGAAACCGATCCCAAGCCTGATCACGATCGGCCTCAAGATCCTCCGACGTCTGCTGATCATCAGGCACTCGATCCCTCAGATCCTGCTAAGGATCCTGTTGTCTCTGAACATTCTGAGGACTCTAGTCAGCTAGAAGATCCCAGCACTTCTGATCCTCCTGAAGATCCCAGCACT
>CAZONZ010000024.1:0-14265 GCA_964581005.1 uncultured bacterium | reverse complement strand
CTCTAGTCAGCTAGAAGATCCCAGCACTTCTGATCCTCCTGAAGATCCCAGCACTTCTGACTCTCTTGAGGATCTCAGCACTTCTGACTCTTCTGAAGATCCCAGCACTTCCAACTCTCTTGAGGATCTCAGTGCTTCTGGCTCTCCTAAAGATCCTGGTCATTCTGAAAGTCTTGAGGATCTCAACATGTCTGATTCTCTTGAAGATCCTGGTAGTCGTGAAGCTTCTGAGGATCCTGAGTTGTCTGATGATCTAGAAGTTCCTAGCACACTTGAAGATGGAGAGACCCCTATGGCTTCTGAGGATCTTGAGGATCCTGATGCAGATTGGATCCGTGCTTTGAGTGAATCGGCTCCTGATCAGCCCTCTCAACCCCGTTCAGAGAGTCCCAATCTTGACCTGGAGGCATTACAAACAGCTCTAGAAACCGAACGCCAGATCCGTCAAGCCTTAGAAGCTCAACTCCAACAGGAATCGAAGATCAAACAGGATCTCGAAGCCGAACTCAACTCCTTTCTGGTTCTGGATCAACAATTGCGGATAGAGATCGCAGCGAAACAAGCGGTTGAAGCCACGTTAGCCGTCCGAGACGAACAGCTTCTTGATCTGCAAACCCGTCTCCAGGCCACAGAGGGACGACTCACTCAACTGATCCTTGAACGCGATCAACTCCAAGCTGATTTGACTCACCAACGCACCCAATATCAAACTGAACTTGAACATCTCCGATCATCATTACAAGCTTTTACAGTGTTGGAGGAGTTTGATCCAACCAGCTCCGAAACAGAGATGGATCCCCGCTGATCGAGAGGTTAGGATTGCAGACGTGGGACAAGTTCCAGCTTAAATTGATCTTCAAACACATCTTTCTTCGATTCCAAACTCCAGAGCTCTAAAGCACACCGATCATCTTGATACGTGGGTTCGAGATCCAGCCAAAGCCGCCGTGCTCCCTTCTCCAACCCCTCAAATCGACAATGGATGCTCTTGATAGCATGGATCCGTCGCCGATCCAGAGCTGTGGCTAAGCGGAGAAAGGGGCTGACCTCCGTCACTAAACGGCGATAGTCATCACTGGCTAAAAGTTGAAAGTTTTCATGCTTCTTTTTAGGTGGAGATTTACGGTGATAGCGAGCTAAATTTGCGATCACTTCCACTTCTTCTTCATTAAATCCTAATAGTTCCCCATGCCGGATCAGGTAGTAAGAATGCTTATGGTGAGACGAGTGACTGACAAAATGACCACAATTATGCAGGATCGCGGCAGCCCAGAGATAATCACGTACTTCTGATCCCCAATGATGCAAAATTCCATAGGTTTGGTCGAATAAACTTAAGGCAAATTCAGCAACTCGGTTAGCATAATTGATCTCAACGTGATATTTTTCAGCCAAGCGGAGAACATGCCGCGCTCGAACCGAAGCTTGATAGCGCAACCGATCTTCAATGAGCCCGTGGGTCAACATCCAATCAACGATCAAACCCTCCCGCAAGGCTCGTTCACACACGGTGATCTGATCGGCTCCCAAAAGCTGCATAACCTCCTGTAAAATCACAGCTCCAGCAATAATGATCTCGGCTCGCCGCTCCACCAATCCGGGTAATTTCGCTCGTTCAGTGACGGTTAGCTGCCGCAGGTGCTGCAGCATTTTTTCAAGGGCTGTGAAGCTGAGGGCATAGCCATGCATTCGGTTGGGTCCTGGATCCGAGTGGAATCGCACATCCAGAGTGGCCAGGGCATCGATCGTGCCAGAAGTACCGATCAAGCGAACGGGTTCAGACTCAAGCAAGTGTTTGATCTTTTCGATCGGGGGCTCAACCATGCCACGCACATAGTCTTGCAGAGTGTGAAATTCAAGATCCGTGGGAGGATCAGTGCATAACCATTTTTGAGTCAGTCGGACAGCCCCCACTTTGATACTGCGGAGA
Source organism: uncultured bacterium (assembly GCA_964581005.1). Classification (GTDB taxonomy): domain Bacteria; phylum Cyanobacteriota; class Cyanobacteriia; order Thermostichales; family Thermostichaceae; genus CAZONZ01. Next base: position 12,335 of record CAZONZ010000024.1, on the reverse strand, counting down.
AACAGGGGTTCATGCCCATCCCCCAAGATCAATTCTGTGGATCCACCACCAATATCCACCACCACATGCGGCTGATGATTTAAGTCGATCGCAGACAAAACCCCCAAATAGATCCGGCGGGCTTCTTCTTGGCCAGAGATCAGATCGATCACCAACCCTAAGCGGCGTTCAACTTCTGCCAAAAAGACATGTCCATTCGAGGCTTCCCGAACCGCACTGGTGGCCACAGCAGTGATCGCCTCCACCTGAAAGGTTTTGGCAATGGCAAGAAAATGATCCAGGGCTGTCCAGGCACGGGCCATCGCAACTTCAGTCAGGTTGCCCTCTGGAGTGGTTTCGCCCAATCGGACTGTGGCCTTTTCCCGTGAAATGATCGAGAAGTTGGGCATCTGGGGATTGATCCGGACGATCACCATATGGATCGAGTTAGTCCCCACATCGATAGCCGCTAGCGTTGGATGATGCGCAGGGATCGAACGGGAATCAAAAGCTCCAGGAGTAGCAGCGCTCTGATCGAGGGATGAGATCGAGATCATGGGTAGGTCAGCGGATAGCATCTTGAGATGTGGACAAAAGGGGATCCCAGAGATCGGGCTCTCAGCAACGGGATCTTCGAGATCAGGAGCCAATAGAATGATCTTAAGAATATACCTGAGGATCCTACTGATGAGCGAAGGTGCTAACGAATCCGGAAGAACGTGCAGGAGTTTGGCCCAGAAACCCGAATCCGATCCTTAGAGGATGTCCTTTTCTTAGGGATGATCCGTTGATTTCGAGAGGATCCACATCTTCCTAGAGGATCCCTTGAGGATCCCTTAGTGTAGTGAAGAATCCAGATAGCGTTCTACACAACCTAGAAACATCTCCACCCCGATCCCTAGAGCCTGTTCATCAAAGTCAAACCGGGGATGATGATGGGGGTAATCTAAGCCCAGATCAGCATTGGCGGATCCTAAAAAGAAATAGCAGCCAGGAACGTTCTCCAGAAAGAAGGACATGTCTTCGCCACCCATGGTGACTTCGGGAACAATCTGTGCCTCAGCGCCCAACACGGATCGTCCCACCCCAGCCACGAGTTCAGCGATCTTGGGATCATTCAGAACCGCCGGATAAACCCGTTGATAATTGAGTTCATAGGTGGCACCGTGAGCTTGACAGATCCCCGCCACCACTTGCTCAATCCGTTTCGGGATCAAATCACCTGCTTCGGGGTCCAACGTCCGCACGGTTCCCCAGATCTCGGCATAGGGAGCGATCACATTAAAGGTATCGCCAGCGCGGAAATGGCCCACTGTCACCACCGCCGGATGCAACGGATTCACATTACGAGACACGATCGTTTGCAGAGCGATCACCACTTCCGATCCCACCACCACCGCATCCACTGTTTGATGAGGCATGGCTCCGTGCCCTCCCTTGCCCACGATCCGGAGATGAAATCGATCCGAATTGGCCATCGATGCCCCCGCTTTCACCCCCAGACTCCCGATCGGCATATTATTCCAGAGATGTAACCCCACAATCGCGTCTACGGTCGGATTCTGGAGAGCACCTGCCGCGATCATCGGCTTAGCTCCCCCTGGACTCTCTTCCGCTGGCTGAAAGATGACTTTGACCGTGCCCTTCAGACGATCTCGACACTGCTGCAACAGCTTAACCGTGCCCAGCGCAATCGCCGTATGGCCATCATGACCACAAGCGTGCATGGTGTGATCATGGCAGGATCGATACTCAACCTCATTTTCTTCCTGGATCGGCAAGGCATCCATATCCGCACGGATCGCCAGGGTTGGGCCTGGACTCTCTCCTGGAATGGTGGCCACGATCCCGGTTTCCGCGACTCCCGTCTGATGATCGACAGCCCAGCTATCCAGCAAAAAGTGTAAAAATTGAGCCGTTTTGTGTTCCTTGAATCCCAATTCAGGATATTGGTGCAAATGTCGCCGCCAGGACACCAGATCGGAGTGCAAAGCCTCAACCGCAGGACGAAGGTTTGGAGTTGGAGTTGTGAAGGACGAGATCATGATCCAAGGGATAGCAAGAAACAGGTAAAACGAAAATCAATCTAAAGGAAAAAGCCAGCCATTCCGACTGATCCAAGTGTCCAGAGTATAACTTAAGAAGGTTATTCCATCAGAGCATTCATCAGGCAAGCCGCAGAGTGGATCCCAACCTGACTACCCTCAAAACAATAGGGCTATGTGAATTCGAGGTTAAGGAAGGTGGGCTAGCCCGATCGGAACCCTTTGTTTATGATGCAGGGCGTTGAGGTGCATGAGGATGGACGGGTCATGAGGATCAAACCAATCAAATTTGCTCAACTTTCGGATACCCATCTGATGGCTCACTCCAGGTGTCGCTGTTGGTGGATGGCTGATGATCCGGCGGCTCAGTTGAAACGAGCGATCGAGCAGCTTGAGGCGATCCCCGATCTTGATTTTGTGGTTTTTACAGGGGATCTGGTGGATCAAGCCGATCCCGAAAGCTTTGCTCAGTTTGCAGAGATCGTTCAACAGATCTCAGTTCCCTTTTACCTCAGTGTCGGTAATCACGATATTGATACCACCCGATCGAATGGACGTTGGGATCGAGCTCAATTTCTAAACTGGTGTCACGATCTTTTTCCCTTTACCCCAGCGCCTACGGATCGGTGTGACTATAGCCTTTCCCCTGCACCGGGGATCCGGCTCATTGCTCTAGATGCCTGTCTGGGTCGCTTCCCCAAACCCCAAGGTCGGCTGACTCCCCTGCAACTGGATTGGCTCCAAGCCGAACTCCAGGCCCATGCCCAGGAGTGGGTGATCATCTTGATCCATCAACCCCCCTTAGCCCCCGTTTTCTTCCGCAAGTATCGAGTTAAACCCGAACAAGCCACAGCCTTTCATCAGCTTTTAACCGATCATGGGCATGTCGCTGCCGTGTTGAGTGGGCATTTGCATGTTCCCCAGGTCTACAGTCGGGCCGAGATCCCGTATTTAGTAGCTCCAGCCTTAGTGGGTCCAGTTTCAGCCTTCCGCGTATTTGAACTAGGCCAGATCCCCTCCTCTGCAAATCTTGGCTGGAGTCAAGGGATCCTACGCTATCACTGGCACCGGGTTCCCACCTCTCTGGAGCAACCGGATCCGCTTTGGCGAGGTTGGGTGATGGGTCGAGCCATGGATCGGCATGGGGAAACGATCCTGCCAGTTCCAACTCGTTGGCAACACGCTCATCTCTCTGTGGTTGGCAGTTTGTAGGGAAAGCTCAAAAGCTTATCTACGTTACTATCGAATCCTTAGGTGCGTTCTCAGAAAAATGCCACCAAGGTCTAACTTAAAGTTGATCACTCATCGGGATCTGGTCTAGGCAGAACCAAAAGCAGGAGATGTAACATTGGGGCAAGATCCCGTATTTGGTGGCTCAAGCCTTAGTCGGCCCGATTTCAGTCTTTCGGGTGTTTGAGCCTCGATCCAGCAGTTAAAATGTGGGAACCAACTTGATCGGAGTCTCGACTTTATGGACCAGGGTCACTTCTCTCAACTTGATTCCGACTTTGAAGCCAGTTTGAACCTAGCACTCTACCATCTCAAGGCAGGTAATCTACAGAATACAGAAGCTCTTTGCTTAGATCTTCTTGAACACCACCCTGATCATCCTCAAGTGTTACTGATTTTAGGAACTGTCGCTCAGCAGGTGGGATCGGCTGAGATGGCAGAGTTTTTCCTCAAGCGAGGGATGCAATTCGATCCTGGGAATCCAATTTTTTTCAATCACCTTAGTTTAGCCTTACAGAACCAGGAGAAGTGGGAAGAAGCTATTCTATATAGTCAACGCTCCGTTCTCTTAGTACCCAGTTCCGGTCTAGCTTACTCGATCCTGGCGACAGCATTAGCAGGACAACAACGCTGGATAGAGGCTGTTGCGAATTGGCATACTGCCCTTAACTTGTTGGATTCTGGCTCATCTGAGTACATCCAAGCAGAGCAAAAGCTTGATCAGATTCTCACCGATCTTGATTCTGACCTAGAACTACTCTTGAACACTGCAGAACAGTCTGCCAGATCAGATTATGAAAAAGGATATCAGTTATCCCAAAAGCCAGATCATGAAGCCCAAGCTTTAGAGTGTTTGTGGAATGCATTATTATTGAAACCTGCTTATAGTCAAGCCTATCAACTGATGGGAATCATTCAAAGCCAGCGAAAGCGTGTCTATGAAGCTATCATGTTTTATCGAGCCGCCTTGTATTGGGATCCAGCGTTAGCCTCTGTCCATTATATGTTAGGGCTGATCTTCTGTGGACTCGGTAGCTGGAAAGAGTCCGAAGAGTCATTTCAAAGAGCCTTACAATTAGCACCTACAGACATTGATAGTATCGCAGGCTATGCCGAATTGATGGTAACCGTAGGGGATATTGAGAAAGCCAGATCCTTGATCCAGCCCTTAGTTAAAACAGGTCGCTACCACAGTCGAGTGGCTTCAGTTCTTGTTTCCATTTATCAGGATCAAGGTGAGATCAATAAAGCCATTGATTATCTGAAAGCCTGTCTTGCTCAAGGTTCCCCTGGAACCCATAGGTCTCTCTTATTCCGACTAGGCCATCTTTTCGATCACCAAAAGCGTTATGCTGAAGCCTTTGAGGCTTTTCATAAAGCCAACCATTTAGTGCTGCAACGGATCAAGCCTTACGATGTTGCACAGCATCGCCAATTAACATCTACCTTAATCAAAACATTTAATCCGGATCGATTCCAAGCAAGTCAAGATACAAGCCATGATCAGAAGTCTTCTTCTCTGATCTTTATTGTTGGGATGTTTCGCTCAGGGACCAGCTTAACTGAGCAAATCTTGTCATGCCATCCTGATGTTTATGGAGGAGGTGAACGTCAGGATCTACCGCAATTAGTTAATTCACTTACTTATCACTCTGATCCACCAATGCCCTATCCAGAATGTCTTGATCATTTAGATCAACGTCGTATTCAACAAATAGCGGATCAATATCTACAGAAAATGCAGGCTTTATCTCCAGGATCATCGCGGATTACCGATAAGCTTCCAACCAATTTCTTTCATCTGGGCTTAATTGCCCTGTTGTTTCCTCAAGCTCGGATTGTTCATTGCCAACGCCATCCCCTTGATACCTGCCTCTCTTGTTACTTTGCAGATTTTTCCTCAGTCCATACCCATACTTTTGATCTCGAAAGCCTTGGCTATTACTATGTTGAGTACAAGCAGCTTATGCACCATTGGGGAGAAGTCCTTCCTCTGCCTATATTTACCCTTACTTACGAAGAATTGGTTCATGATCCTGAGCCTAATATTCGAGCTCTGCTGGAGTTTTGTGATCTGTCATGGAGTGATCATTGCTTACAATTTCACGAGTCGAGTCGTCCAGTTGCAACAATCAGCAATCAACAAGTCCGTCAACCGTTCTATACTAAATCCGTTGGGCGCTATAGATTTTACGAGGAACAATTGGGCACTCTTAAACAGATTCTCAAACAATATGGCTACTATTCGGAATGACTCCTTCACTAGCTTTAATGAGTCCTCAGATCGTCGGAATGACTCCTTCACTAGCCTTAACGAGTCCTCAGATCGTCGGAATGACTCCTTCACTAGCCTTGATAAGTCCTCAGATCGTCGGAATGACTCCTTCACTAGCCTTGATAAGTCCTCAGACCTTTGGAATGATTTTGTCACTGGCTTTAATGAGTTCTCAAACCGTCGGAACGATCCTGCAGCCCATTGGAACGATCCTGCAGTCGGTCGGAACCATCTTGCAGTCGGTCGGAACCATCTTGCAGTCGGTTGGAACCATCTTGCAGCCCATTGGAGCGATCGTGCAGCCGATTGGAACAATAGCTGATCAAACTCAGGGATAGGGACGATGTTTTTTGGAAATAGCCTTAAGAGGTGAGATCACTTTAGGATCTGATAACCAACCAGACAAACAGAAACTAGCAGAGCAATGGATCCGTCTTTACAACAACATGATCGAAGTCTGCTTAACTTCTAAGAGCGCGAGAACAAACCTAAGTCCCGCGCTGTACCTGTAGGATCAGCATCGGGAGGATGTCACATCTCAGGTCACACTGCCAATTATCTCAAGGAGAATGCACGATGGGGATCGCCACAATCAATCCTGCTACCGGGGAACAAGTTCAAACCTTTACGCCATTGACGGAGGATCAGCTTCACCTCAAGATCGATCAGGCTCAGCAAGCGTTTGAGCAATATCGACAGACCTCGTTCTCAGAGCGGGCGGGGTGGATGGAGCAGGCAGCTCAGATCCTGGAGCGGGATGCAGACTCATTGGCGAAACCGATCAGCCTCGAAATGGGCAAGCCTTTGAAAGCAGCCGTTGCCGAGATCCGCAAGTGCGCTTGGGTGTGCCGTTACTATGCCGATCATGCAGCTGACTATTTAGCCGATGTTGAGATCACCACTGATGCCAGTCGTAGTTTGATCCGATACCAACCTTTGGGAGTGATCCTGGCCGTGATGCCCTGGAACTTTCCCTTCTGGCAAGTGTTTCGGTTTGCGGCTCCAACTTTGATGGCTGGGAACACCGCTTTACTCAAACATGCCTCCAATGTGCCTCAGTGTGCTCTAGCGATCGAGCAAGTCTTTCACCAAGCCGGATTCCCAACCCATGTCTTTCAAACCTTACTGATTGGACCGGAATATGTGGCCCACATCATGGCCGATGATCGGGTCAAAGCTGCAGCCTTAACCGGGAGTGAAGCCGCAGGGGCCAGTTTAGCCGCAGCCGCAGGTCAGCAGATCAAACCCACCGTGTTGGAGCTAGGGGGCAGTGATCCGTTTATTGTCTTGGCCAGCGCCGATCTGGAGGAAGCCGCAACCGTAGGAGCAAGTGCGCGGATGATCAATTCCGGTCAGTCCTGCATTGCCGCCAAGCGATTTATTGTTCAGGAAGCTATTGCCGATCAGTTTGAAGCTAAGTTGGTCGAACAGTTCAAAAAGCTCAAGGTGGGGGATCCTCTATTGCCAGAGACAGATCTGGGGCCGTTGGCTACCCCAGGGATCCTAGCGGAAGTGGATCAACAGGTTCGAGACACAGTTGCACAGGGGGCCAAGCTCCTGCTGGGGGGAGAGATCCTCGATCGGCCTGGTAACTTTTATCCACCGACGATCCTGACTCAGATCCCGCCCCAGAGTCCCGCCGCTCAAGAGGAGGTGTTTGGTCCGGTGGCGCTGCTCTATCGAGTCCCGGATCTGGATGAAGCCATCCGTTTAGCGAATTCAACCGCATTTGGATTAGGAGCCAGTGCTTGGAGTCAGGATCCTGCTGAGCAGGAACGGTTGATCCATGAGATTGAAGCAGGATCTGTGTTCATCAATGGGTTAACCAAGTCAGATCCCCGCCTACCGTTTGGAGGTATCAAGCGATCCGGTTATGGTCGAGAGCTCGGTGAGCCAGGGATCCATGCCTTTGTCAATATCAAAACCATCTGGATCAAGTGAACATCGCCATGACCCATGCAACCCAGATCACAATCACTCGATGGGGCTAAAGATCGCGTGGAGTTTCTGTAGCGAGTTCAAGATGAGCTGGAGATCTTCAGGGGATAGCTGATCGAAGCGTTGTTTTAAATGGGCGAGGTGAGCTGGAAAGGTTTGGCGGAAAACCTCTTCTCCGGCAGGTGTGAGCACCACTCGGAAACAGCGGCGATTCTCAGGCGGAACCTGGCGCTTGACCAGCCCCTTTTGCTCTAACCGATCCACGATCCCGGTTAAGGTGCCTTTCGTCACGAGCGTGCGTTCGGCTAAGTAGTTCATGGTCATGCCTTCAGTGTTGCCGAGGGTGGCGATCACATCAAACTGAGGCGGGGTTAATCCCAATTGACGCACATGAGAATCCGTATAGGCTGTGAAGGCTTGATAGGTCCGAGCCAGCTCCCGCATGACGGGGATAAAGGAGGCTTGGGCTGCAGTAACCTGATCTTGCGCGGCGTTGAGATCCTGAATCGGATGCTGCAGATAGCGAGGATCCTGCTGGTGTTGAGAATCGTGCCGATCTCCTCGATCCTGCCGATCCGTTTGAATTTGGGGATCTTGAGGATGGATAGGCATATCGGTTGGGGAGGACTTGGAGCTAGAGATCGGAGCCTGAGGGGGCTGCGAGGCGGAAGTATTCATACGACCCCTGACGATAGACAAACCGCCCGATGTCTCACCAGGCGGGGGAAAGAACGTTAACTCGATCCAGATCAACTCAAGCGCGAGTTATCGACCGATCCTGAGGTCTCCCTTAGGCTGCCGTGACCTGGGCTTCGCTCTCAGCCATGATCTGCTCGTAGAGAGCCCGCAGCTTCAGACCCACGATCACTTGGATCAAGCCTGATCCATTGTGGGAGCCGGGATACTCAGGATGCTTGCGCAACAGCTCGGTCAGCTCGCCATAGTGATGGGTGGAGAGGCCACTGAGATGGTTTTCGATATAAATGATCTCTTGCAAGTTGTCAAACTGGCCATCGATCTCCAACACCGAGACAGGGTGAGTGAAGTACTCGGAAGGACCGTAGTGCAATCGAATGCCGGGGTAGGAACAGGTCAGCTTTTTGCCACAGGGGATCCAGTCAATCGTGGAACCCTCGTCAAACAGATACGCATGCTGGAAGTAGTTGACATTCTCCCGTTGGACTAACCGCACCCGCAAAATTTTGTGCTCCTTGTCCACTTCCGGCAGCAACGTGGTCGGTAAGATCTCGATCACGGTATCGGCAAATTGCTTCTGGACATCAATGTACGCCTCAAAGTCAGGCCGACGGGCTTCGATCGAACGCAGCACATCTTCGTAGGTGTGGCCCCGCTCAGCCATATCCCGCTGCACCTTCCAGGCCACCTTGATCTCGGAGCTCAGATCCAGATAAACCTTGAAATCCAGTAACTCGCGGACCCGTTCATCGTAGAGGGGATGCAACCCTTCCAACACAATGATCCGATTGGGTTCGATCAACTCCGGTGGATCAATCAACCCGGTCTCGTGGTTGTAGATTGGCTTCATGATGCTCTGACCTGACTTGAGCATCTTGGCTTGCTCATACATCAGATCAAAGTTGTTGGCGCGGGGATCGAGTGCTGTGATCCCTTTCTCTTTACGCTGGTAGCGATCAAGGGAGTGGTAATCATCCAAACAAATGGCCGTGATCAAATCCCGACCGAAAAGATCCCCCAACCGCCGCAGAAAGGTAGATTTGCCGCAGCCTGAATCTCCTGCGACACCAATCATCACAACACGATCCTGACTACTTGCCATTACACTCTCCTTTGATGGGTGGGGCTAAAACAATCACAGGGCATATCAACAACTGCTAAGGGCTCCTGATGGGCTGTGGACCAGGTAAGCTGCTGCTACAGGTTAAATCCTCTCAGGAATGGGGCGGAAATGGATCAGCGCCGAGCACCCTCCAAGTCCAAACCTTGGGAATAATTTAACAAAATATGCAGAATTTGATCTGCCTAGTCTTCATTGTGGGGCCAGTTGGATCAGGAGACAAGCCTGATTCTGAGTGAGATCGGCTCTCCCCCCACCTCAACAGGTCAATAAGACTGCTATGGTAAACAACAATATCGATCATGCATGTTGATCTAGCTTCTTAAGTTTGCCGATCCTCAGTGGGTCTGACGTTGGCTAACCTTGCAGAACGGATCGTGCGGATCTGTGCTTGAAGCGTGTTGCACTTCCAGGAGTATGTTGCATCTATGACGGCCACTGCAGCGAAAGACATTCCCCTCAATCTCTATCGTCCCAATGCCCCTCTACAGGCACGGACTCTGGAAACCTATTCCCTGGTGGGTCCGAATGCACCGGGTGAAACGCGTCACATTGTGATCCATCTGCCCGATCCGGAGTTTCGCTATCTGGAAGGTCAAAGTATTGGGATCCTGCCTCCCGGAACCGATGCCAACGGTAAGCCTCACAAGCCGCGCCTCTATTCGATCGCTTCAACCCGCTATGGCGATGACGGTGCGGGACAAACGGTATCCTTGAGTGTCAAACGGCTGGAGTATACCCATCCGGAAACGGGGGAATTGGTCAAAGGCGTGTGCTCGAATTTCCTTTGTGATCTGCAAGCAGGGGACGAAGTTCGGGTGACAGGCCCCACTGGCAAGACCTTTTTGCCTCCTGATGATCCGCACTCCCACCTGATCTTGATTGCTACTGGCACCGGGATTGCTCCTTTCCGGGCCTACATCAAGCACTTGTTTGAGGAAGATTCAACTTACCAGGGCAAAATCTGGTTATTTTTTGGGGCTCCCAGGACGGATGCCTTGCTCTACTACAGCGATCTGGAAGAGTATCGGGAACGGTTTGGATCTCGCTTCCGGGTGGACTACGCGATCAGTCGAGAGCAGCAAACGGCGGAAGGTAAGAAGATGTATGTCCAAAACCGGATGTCAGAGTATGGCGAAGAGCTCTGGAATCTGTTCCAGCAGGATAATGTCTACATCTACATGTGCGGCTTGAAAGGCATGGAAGATGGGATCAATTCCTTCATGGAGCCTCTGGTGAGCAAGGCAGGCCAAGATTGGAAGGCTCTGCAGAAGAGCTGGAAAAAGTCCGGCAAGTGGAATGAGGAAACCTACTAAGTCTGGCCCTCTCTGGATCGGGCTATCGAGGACCTGTGATCCAGAGCGTTAGGGATCTAGATTGCTAGGTTGTGGCATCCCCAAATATGCAATGGTAGAAAGGCAGGACTGCAGTAGCGGCACTGCCTTTTTTAGATCAAGGTTGGATCAAGGCGAGCGCGACTCAGCGACCATCCTTCACATCGATACAGGGATTAAGGTTAGATCGTGGTCTATCGGATTGGGCTTTTGGGATTGGGAACCGTGGGGACCGGGGTGGTCCAGATCCTGCAAACCCCTGCACAACGACATCCTCTGGTCCGAACGCTCGCCTTAGAGCAAGTTGGAGTCCGATCGTTGGATAAACCCAGAGATGTGGTGATCCCTGTTGATCAACTCACAACTGACTTAGACCAAGTCGTTCACAATCCAGCAGTTGATATTGTCGTTGAACTTTTGGGTGGACTGGAGCCTGCCCGCCGTTTGATCTTGACCGCGATTGCTCAGAAAAAGCATGTGGTCACCGCGAATAAGGCTGTGATCGCCCGCTATGGCCAAGAGATCTTTGAAGCGGCAAATCAGGCTGGAGTGTATGTCTTATTGGAGGCGGCGGTGGCTGGGGGGATCCCCGTGATCCGACCCTTGCGTCAGTCATTGGCCGGGAATCGTCTCCAAGGGGTGATCGGGATTGTGAATGGGACCACGAATTTCATCCTGACCCAGATGAGTCAAGCCCAAATGTCGTTTGAGGAGGCTCTGAGGATCGCCCAGCAAAAAGGCTACGCCGAAGCCGATCCTAGTGCAGATGTTGATGGCTGGGATGCTGCTGACAAAATTGCGATCCTGGCCCGTTTAGCCTTTGGGGTCCAAGTGGATCGGAGTGCGGTGCATGGGGAAGGGATCCGTCAGATCACGGCAACCGATATTCGCTATGCCCAAGAGTGGAATTTTGTGATTAAGCTGCTGGCGATTGCTGAGCGCGTTAGCCCAATGGGATCGGCGGAGACTGTGCTCGATCTACGGGTTCATCCCACGCTGGTCCCGATGAGCCACCCTCTCGCCAGTGTGAATCATGTGGACAATGCTGTGCTGATCGCAGGTGAACCCATTGGCCAGGTCATGCTGTCGGGACCGGGGGCTGGACGAGGACCTACGGCTAGCGCAGTGGTCGGAGATCTCCTCACCCTTGTGGGGCAACTGCATTACCAACACGCTCTTCAACACACTCAGGATCATCCGGGAGTGACCAATGCCCTCCTCAGTGCAACGCCAACCGATCCAGCCCGTCTGCGGCAGATTGGCGATCTCGAATCCGAGTTTTATGTTCGGGTGCTCGCACGGGACTTACCAGGCGTGATTGGATCGATGGGCACCTGTTTCGGCAAATGTGGGATCAGCTTGGAAGGGATCATGCAAAAGGCGTCTCATGGGGAATCAGCCGAGATCGTGATCTTGACTCATCGGGTTCGGGAGCGAGATCTTCGAGAAGCGATCCAAATGATCCAAGCCATGCCCTTGGTTTCTGAAATCCCAACTGTGCTGCGAGTGTTACCCAAACTGATCCGAGCTGACTATTGATGAGATCCGATGATGAGCTTCTAATTGTGTTGCGAGTGTTGCCCAACCTGATCCGGTCTGGGTATTGATCCATCAGCGTCAATTCGATACGTACTGCCGATCCCTCATCATCTCTCAATAGAACTGTCAAACCGCTCCAGCGAACTCGAACATTCATGAAGCTGGATCTTTCAACCTTG
>CAZONZ010000023.1:14729-18684 GCA_964581005.1 uncultured bacterium | reverse complement strand
ATGAAGAGGGAAGCCCGCCCTCTATTGCGTAGCAATGAGCGTCGGGTAGTTCACACACTATGGTCTAACCCTATCATTGGAACCCAAAACGATCGGGCAGAAAGATTGATCAGCATTGACTGGCTTCGATCAGGGCATTCATCAATCGTAATCGATAGACACTCTGCAAAACTCTAATGGGTTGGATCCAGGATCTAACCTCACATGGATCAATCCATTATCCTTTAAGTGCCGTACCCTATGTGTAGCTCTGAGTAAACTGGTGATCGTGAGGAGTTTAATCATCAGAGATCCAAAACAGGGTAGCATGTCTCTGTAGCCTTGAGTCAAATTATCTTGTCTAGTGTTCTTAGATAAATGAACTCCTTCGTGTTTTCCCTATTGGCATAAAGTATTACAGGTGCTAGCTTATGACTCGTCTGCCCTTCCTGGGCACTGGATAATTCTCCTCATCTGCTTGCTTGAAATGTCGGTACTTGAGATCACACTTATGTTGAAATTCAGTAGCCAAGTCTCTCTCGCGTCAGAGGGTCGCAAGTGTCGTAAAGCTATCCCCAAGGATCTCACCAAACGATCCCTGAGAAAGGGGATCACTGGATTTGTCATTGCCTTTGGCGTTTATCTGTTGACCGTTGCCGCGTTTCTATTCAGTCCCTGGCTGTGGGGCAAAGTGATCAGCAGTCTAGCCCTTGGGTTTGCTATGGCCCAACTGTTTCATATTGGTCATGATGGCTGCCATGGCAGTTTGACCCCAAATCCCAAGGTGAATCGCTGGCTGGCTCGGATCGCCTTTCTACCGATCTTGCACTCCTATAGCCTGTGGGACATGAACCACAATCGGATCCATCACGCCTTCACCAACTACAGACCGCTCGATAAACATTGGGCTCCCCTAACGCTGGAGGAGTATAACCAGTTGAGTCCTTGGGGGCGCTTCTGGGAGCGTGTGTATCGGAGTGGCTGGGGCTTTGGGATCTACTACTTTAAGCAACTGTGGAATTATTTTTCGATTATCACCCAACCGATCTTTAAGGACAAAGTCAAGTCGGGTGGTGATACTGTGGCGCTCATCCTTTGGAATGGGGGTTATCTTCTGCTTTTGGCGTTGGCCCCTCAGTTTCTGGAGAAGACTCTAGGGATCCCCGCCCTGCCGATCTGGGCTTCCCTCCTAGGTGGATTTGTTGTTCCCACCTTGATCTGGAGTTGGTTGTTGGGACTGGCCACCTATCTGCATCACAACCACCCGAATGTGGCCTGGTATGAGAACGAAGATGAATGGTCCTTTTTTCAGGGACATGTGGCGGGCACAACTCACATTGAGATGCCGAATCAGCTCTTTCGCCTCCTAACCTGGGATCTGATGGAGCACACGATCCACCATGCGAATATGTCTGTTCCGTTCTATAACCTAGCCGCGGCCCAAGCTGCCCTGGAGCAAGCCTATGGTGATCTGATCACGGTTCAATCCTGGAGCTGGTCGAGCTATGTGGACAACTTGACCCGTTGTAAACTCTACGATTTCGATCAGCATCGTTGGCTTGATTTTGCCGGAAACCCCACCACAGAGTCGCTGCGCCCATCTGTGAGCGAGACCTCTACTCCTGATCCGGAGCAAGCTCAAACCTCTGATGCGGAGTTGGTCCCTGCAACAAGCTAGAAGGCTTGGCAAACGATCAAGCTGCCTCATAGGGGTATGCAGATCAGGACAGTCCAGACTCAAACACTTGCTGGCCTTACTCCAACGATCACAGATTGCAGCATGGATAGGGAGAATCTGCAAGGTTGCCGAGATTCAGGGGGGAAACGATCCCTTGTTGGCTGGGATCTGAACTAGCCTAGAGAGATTGTAGCCAGTATCCTGCGAGTATCCTTCGCAAGGGCTGATCCAAAACCATGAATGCTCTGCCTGCTTTCCTCTCCCGATCCCTCTATCCTCTGCTCAGCGGCGGATCGCTTGTGCTGATCTTGATGACAGGCTGTGCAGCCCCTCTGCGGGAGCAACCTGAAGCAACCCCCACACCGGATACAGCTTCTGCTACACCGGATCTCACCTATGAAGACATTACGCTAACGGAGTCTCTCCCAGATGGCAGCAAGCTCTGGCAATTGACTGCAAGCACAGCCACCTATGAGCAAAATCAAACATCGGCTAGTTTAACCAACGTCAAGGGGGAATTCTACGACGAACAAGATCGCTCCATCCGGGTTGAGGCGGAGAAGGGATCGATCTTTCCGCAAGACCAACGCTTGGAACTAGAAGGAGAGGTTCAGGTGGTGGCCTCACACTACCAACTTCAGCTGCAAACGGATCGGATTGAATGGTTGCCCCAACTGAATCAGATGACCGCGATCGGCCAGGTTCAGATCACTCAGATCGATACGGCGGAGCTTCAGTCTCAACCGCCAACAGAATCTCAACTTCCAACAGAATCTCAACCGCCAACATCCTCGCAACTGGATACCTCCCCAGCTCAAACTCAAGCACCTTCTACCTCTGAAGCACCAGTCAATTCTGAAGATCCAGCCAATCCTCCAGCCGATCCTCAACCGTTAACCTTGATGGGCCTACAGATCAACAGTGATCGGGCCATGTTAGACTTCACCACCAACCAGTTAGAACTAAGCAACAACGATCCAACCCAACCGATTGAAGCCAGTGCAGTTGAACCTCCTTTGCAGGTCAAGGCACTCAGCTTGATCTGGAAGATTGAGGCAGAACAAGTCATTGGCCAAGATCAAGTCGAAGTTTTTCATCAACGAGAGCAGATCCGGTTAACAGGGGATCAACTCACCGCCCAACTCACAGAGGATCGGTTGACGCTATCTGGCAATGCTTATGCACGAGCGGAAGAAACCGATCTGGAATTATGGTCCGATCAAATGGGCTGGACGATCGGTAGTCCTACGATCGAGGCCGCTGGCAATGTGCGCTATCAACAACCCAACCAAAGCTTGATCGTGACCGGAAGTACCGCAACATTAGATTGGCAATCCAGTCAGGTTGCTGTTAGCGGTGGAGATACCGTGACTCAGTTCACACTACCTTGATAGCCAGACCTTGATAGCCAGACCTTGATAGCCAGAGGATCCCCCATAGTTCCCAGAATCAAATGCAGCTAAAGCCCTTCGCTGAGGATCTCGTCAGCCTTATCGATCAGTGCAAGTAGATCGGAGACCGTGATCGAGGTCAACCGGGAGACTTCAACCGAGTCGTATTTGCGGTCACGGGTTAACTGATCAAGGGTTGCCGCCCGTCGATCCGGATCGAGAATCCAATATTCTGGGATGGAGATGGCTGCGGACTCATTCCGTTTGGTTTGATAGTCGCGCTCGCTACTCCCAGGGGAAACAACCTCGACCGCAATTAAAGGTGGCTCCATCCCCAGTCGGATCATGGCGCGTGATTGTTTGGCTAACTGCTTCGCTACCTGATCGCTAACCACGCAGAGATCCGGTATCCGTGTGTTACGTGACTGGACTTCGAGCTCAATACTTGTGGTGATTTGATGGAACCCAAAGCTAGATTCGAGGGATCGTGCCAATAACCGTGCGATCAACGTATTGAAATAGCGTTCAGGGGGCATGATGACCGGGTTCCCATCCATCAACTCATAAGGATGCTCACGATCAGCTGACCACTCGATGAATTGTTCTGTTGTTAGTGGGGTGGTGCAGATCATGGATGCGGCTATCGTCTGGCTTTCTGTATTCTAGCGGTGATGCCCAGTGCTGATCAGGCAATCGATCAAGGGTTTATCAAAGGGGTTGGAGTTTTGGTAGTCTGTGAGGAGATCAACGTAAAGATTAAACAGGGAAAGATCAACATGACAGCGGACGAGATCGAACAACGACTTGGCAACCAGGAGAAGCGGATCGCCCGTCTCGAAAATGCTGTGATCCAGATGTCTGCTATGCAACGGATCCTCTACGACATTCTGGGCAATCAGGATCGGAT
>CAZONZ010000023.1:12231-14629 GCA_964581005.1 uncultured bacterium | reverse complement strand
GATACTGAACTGAAGGCCATTGCCATGCCTGCCAGGATCGGGTTTAGGTGCCAACCCAACAAGGGATAGAGGATCCCAGCAGCAATCGGGATTCCAGCGCTATTGTAGGCGAAGGCAAAGAATAGATTTTGACGGATATTTTGCATGGTGGCGTGGCTCAGCTGGATCGCCGTCACTACACCGAGCAAGTCACCGGAGATCAACGTAATATCACTCGCCGCAATTGCAACATCTGTACCTGTTCCAATGGCGATCCCGATATCAGCTTCTGCCAGAGCTGGGGCATCATTAATACCATCTCCCACCATCGCCACTCGCCTGCCCTGACGACGCAAAGATCGAATCTGTTCAGCCTTTTGGGAGGGACGAACTTCTGCAATCACCTGATCGATGCCCAATTCCAGTCCGATCGCCTTCGCGGTTCGAGCATTGTCTCCTGTTAAAAGAATGACGTTCAATCCCATCTGTTGAAGGATCTGAACGGCTTTTTTTGAGGTTGGCTTGAGGGTATCGGCAATCGCAATCAGTCCCTCTAACTGGCCATTGACCGCAACCCCAACCACGGTTTTCCCCTCAGTTTCCAGATCCTGTTGCCGGGATCCCCAGTCAGGCATTTGCTCTCGATCCACGCCTGACTCCGCTAGCCAGGAGAGTGTACCGATCTGGATCCGCTGGCCTTCCACGGAGGCTTGCACACCTTGGCCTGGGATCGCTTCAAACTGTTGAGCCTCAGGCAGATGGATCGATTCCGATCGAGCTTGACCCACAATTGCAGCAGCTAGAGGATGTTCAGAATAGTATTCGACGGCTGCAGCCCAACGCAGGATCCCTAAGCGGTTTTGGGATCGAGTGATCACATCCGTCACGATGGGCTTACCTTCGGTCACGGTTCCCGTTTTATCCAGAACTAGGGTCTGGATCCGGTGAGCGATCTCTAAAGATTCGGCCCCTTTGATCAACACCCCATGCTCAGCCCCTTTGCCAGTGCCCACCATGATCGAGGTTGGGGTAGCTAATCCCAGAGCGCAAGGGCAAGCAATGATCAACACTCCCACCGTATGGATCAAGGCCATAGCCACATTTTCAGTCACGGCCAGCCAGATCAGACAGGTCAGCATAGCAATGGTCAGGACTGCGGGCACAAACCCATGAGTTACCTGATCGGCCAGCTTTTGAATCGGCGCTTTGGATCCCTGAGCGTCTTGAACCAGCTTGATGATCTGGGCCAGCACCGTCTCTCGACCCACACGGGTAGCCTGCAAAACAAAACTGCCTGATTGATTTAACGTGGCTCCGATCACTTCATCCCCAACTTGCTTCACCACAGGCAGACTTTCCCCCGTCACCATCGCTTCATCCACTGTTGAGGATCCTTCCACCACCTCGCCATCTACCGGGATCGTTTCACCGGGACGAACTCGCAGCCGATCCCCCACTTGAACATGAGCCACAGGGATCTCGTAGTCTTGACCCTGACGAATGACACGAGCTGTTTTGACCTGTAGCCCGATCAATGTCCGGATCGCGGCTGATGTTTGACGTTTGGCTCGATGTTCTAGCAACCGACCCAGCAGTACTAAGGTGATGACAACGGCTGCAACTTCGTAATACACATCCGGAGATAAGCCCTGATCGATCCACACCTGAGGAACCAGTGTTGGACCCAGCGAGTAGAAGAAAGCGGCAGAAGTCCCCAAGACGATCAAGGTATTCATATCCGCTGTCCGTCGTTGGCAGGCTGCCCAGGCTCCTCGATAAAAGGATCCTCCAACCCAAAACTGGATCGGGATCGTGAGAACCAGCTGTAACCAAGGATGATGCAGCCACATCGGGATCCAGGGGATCGAGATCCCTAACATCATCGGCAGGGATCCCACAACCAATACACTGGAAAGCCCCCCGCCAACAGCCACCTTTTTCTGCAGATCCCGTTGGAGACGCTGCTGTTGGGATTGCTCAGGATCCGCATCATCACCCCAAGCGGTTGGATCCGAAATCCATTCAGCAGTATATCCAGCCTCCGCGACTGCGCGTTGGATCCGTTGGACTGAATCTGAGAGGGTCGGGGATCCTCCAGCCTGGGGATTGAGATGGACTGTAGCCTGCTCCGTCGCAAAGTTTACACTGGCGGTTTGAACACTGGATACTCCTTGGATCGCTTGTTCCACTGCAGAAGCACAAGCGGCACAGCTCATCCCACCTAGCCTCAACGTGATCGAGTTTGAGGGGGCGGGGGACTGGTGATCGGTTTGGGTTGGAGTAGGATGCAGAGTCGTCATGTCGGAAGCGATTCCTTGAGCGGGGGTCAAACTCATCCACCCTTGGGAGTATCGAGATCCCCGGCAGATGGACGGATCAGGCACAGGCTGAGATCACCTTGAGATCATGTTGAGATCAC
>CAZONZ010000023.1:10969-12131 GCA_964581005.1 uncultured bacterium | reverse complement strand
AGTCAATAGGGAGCCTGATCGTGGAACTCGGATCGTCCGATCCAGATTCTCGCTGGATCAGATCGATTAACAGTCTGTAACATTGAGCTGAAATTGCCTAAGATAGGGATTGGCTGGAGTTCGTTACGAGTTTGACGGTTATGCCTGGATCTTCCCTGCTGCACGCTCCCTTCTGGAAAAAGATATTGATGATTGCTCCCTTCCTGTTGTGGGGATCGGCGATGGTGGTAATGCGGGGAGTTTTGACGGAAACAACCCCAATGTTTATTGCAATCGTGCGGCTTTTGCCTGCAGGCTTGCTGGTATTGGCAGCTCGCTTGGCTGTTGGCAAAACCAGTTCAGATCCTGATCGGGCTTGGCATCCACGGGGTTGGCAAGGCTGGCTGTGGATCGCAGTGTTCGCCCTGATTGATGGATCCTGCTTTCAAGGATTTCTGGCTCAGGGGTTGGGAGATACAGGAGCTGGCTTGGGATCGGTGATCATTGATACTCAACCGTTGGCCGTGGCCTTGATGGCTTGCTGGTTTTACAAAGAACGGATGGGAGTGATCGGGTGGTTGAGCTTGCTGGTGGGATTGGTTGGTGTTGGGTTGATCGGGATTGCGCCGCAGTGGGGATCGGAAGCATTGAGCTTGGGGGCTGGCGAAGGCTGGATGCTGTTGGCCTCGTTGTCGATGGCGATCGGGACGGTGATGATGCGGCAGATCAGTCGCTATGCGGATCCAGTGTTAGCAACAGGGTGGCACATGATCTTAGGCAGTTTGCCGCTAATCCTTTATTCGGCTTGGACTGAAACCCATCAGTGGGATCTATTGACGTTGCCCCATTGGATGGGCCTGATGTATGTCTCGATCTTGGGTAGCGCCCTGGCCTATGGGATCTTTTTCTATTTCGCCTCCCAGGAAAACTTGACTGAATTTGCGTCTCTAACCTTCTTGACCCCTGCTTTTGCTTTGATCTTTGGCAGCCTTTTTCTGCAGGAACGACTGTTAACGGTTCAATGGATCGGAGTCTTTGTTGCTTTAAGCAGTGTTTATTTGATCAATCAACGTCACCATTTGGCCACTCAAATAGGTCAATGGCTGTTTCCCTCGTACCAAGATCCAGGTGAACCCAAAGAGGCACAGTAGCGAACATCAATAGCAAACATCAATAGCAAACA
>CAZONZ010000023.1:0-10869 GCA_964581005.1 uncultured bacterium | reverse complement strand
AATAGCAAACACCAGTAGCAAACAATGGATTTTTATGCTTGGACTCAACAGCAAGTCAACCTACTGAAAACTGAGCAGTGGGATCAGCTCGATATGACAAATCTAGTCGAGGAACTTGAAACCTTGGGTCGGAAAGAGCGCCAAGAGTTGCGAAATCGGTTAGGGGTACTATTGGGACACTTGCTAAAATGGCAATTTCAACCTGGTAAACGGAGCAGTAGCTGGTTGAGCACGATCCGAGAACAACGAGTGCAGATCAAGTTTCTGCTGCAAGATAGTCCCAGTTTGCGATCCTATGTAGACCAGATCTTTGCCGATGCTTATGAGTTAGGTTTGGCTTTGGCCATCCGTGAAACTCGCTTAGGGGATCAGGTTTTTCCAGAGTCCTGTCCCTATACTCCAGCTGACGCTATGGATTCCCACTTCTGGCCCGATCCTGAAATCCTTGATGATGAAGCCAGTCCAAAGCTGGTGGATCCTCAGACCTAAGGACTCACTCCAAGCATCCTCAGCCGATGTTCCTACTCGGATCCGCAAAAACTGAGCTAAGATACATAAACATTTATTAACCCGATTCAGGATCTGCAGCCCCATGAACCAGCCTGCTGTCCTCCCCAAGGTTGATGCAGACAGTTACCCAACGGGTCCCACCGCTGCGAGCAAGCTTGAACGTGTGCTGGATACTGATTCGCTTGAGATCTTGATCCCGAATTGGCTCCATGCCTGCCTCCAGATCCATGCTACAGGGACTCCCCTTGATGAGCTGTCGCTTGGGTCTGAGATGGTCGCAGCCGGAACAACCGATCTCGATATCCGTATTTTTGATCCGGATCAGGCCAGTCTAATTGCTCGCGCCTTTACCTTCGCGTACCGTTTGCATGATGGTCAAAAGCGGAAGTCAGGGGAGCCGTATATTTCTCATCCTGTTGCTGTCGCCGATCTAATCCGAGATATTGGTGGCCATGCAGCCATGATCGCAGCAGGCTTTTTACATGATGTGATTGAAGATACGGAGATTACGGCAACAGATCTGGAAGCAGCTTTTGGATCTGAGGTGTCTAATCTGGTCGAAGGGGTGACGAAGCTGTCTAAATTTAACTTTTCGAGTCGGACGGAGCAGCAAGCCGAGAACTTCCGCCGCATGTTTTTGGCAATGGCAAAAGATATTCGCGTCATCGTGGTGAAACTGGCAGATCGGTTACATAATATGCGCACCTTGCAATATCTACCTGCAGCCAAACAACAGCAGGTTGCCCAAGAAACTAAAGACATCTTTGCTCCTCTCGCTAACCGTTTAGGGATCTGGCACTTCAAATGGGAATTAGAGGATCTGGCGTTTAAGTATCTGGATTCTGAGTCGTATCGCCGTATTCAAGAATTGGTGAATGCAAAGCGAACTGAGCGCGAAGCCGAAATCAAAGACTTTATCGATCAACTTCAGGATTACTGCCACCAAACAGGTTTAGAACATTTTGAGATCAGTGGCCGCCCCAAACATCTCTACAGTATCTATCGTAAAATGGAGCTGCAGAAAAAAGAATTTCACGAAATCTACGATCTGTCTGCAGTTCGTGTGATCGTCCAGTCTGACGGTGAATGCTATCGAGTTCTTGCTATTGTTCACAATCGTTTTCGCCCGATCCCAGGCCGTTTCAAAGACTACATTGGTTTACCTAAAGCCAATAACTATCAGTCCCTCCACACTACCGTCATTGGTCCCCAAGGGCGTCCGGTTGAGATCCAAATCCGGACCCAGTCGATGCATCAGATCGCTGAATACGGGATCGCAGCCCACTGGAAATACAAAGAATCTGGACACAGTAGTAGCCTCAGAAGTAGCGAAGAAAAGTTCTCTTGGTTGCGCCAACTTTTAGAATGGCAAAAGGATCTAACTGACGACAAAGAATATCTTGATACAATTCGAGAGGATCTATTTGAAAGCGAAGTTTATATCTTTACGCCTAAAGGTGATCTTCTCGCTCTCCCACGCGGATCCTGTACCGTCGATTTTGCCTATCGCATCCATTCTGAAGTTGGGGATCATTGTGCGGGGGCACGGGTGAATAACAAGATGGTTCCCCTCGACACGCCGCTGCGGAATGGGGATATTGTCCAGATCATTACCCAGAAAAACGCACATCCGAGTCTAGATTGGCTCAATTTTGTCACTACGAGTTCTGCTCGCAACCGGATCCGGCAGTGGTTTAAGCGATCGCATCGAGAGCAAAATATCCAACGAGGTCGGCATTTATTAGAGCAGGAGCTAGGCAAAACAGGATTTGATGCCTTACTAAAATCAGATCGAATGCATCAGGTTGCAGAACGCCTTAACTACAGCCAGGTTGAGGATCTTTTGGCAGGGTTGGGGCATGGGGAGATCACCACAACCTCAGTAGTTAACCGCCTCCAACAGTTCAGCAAACCAGCGATCCCAGCCTTGCCTGCTCCGACTCGAACGGCTTCCACGCAGGAGACCCATTCATCTGCTCACCATTGTGATCCTCAATCTCCCATCATAGGCACAGAAGGACTTAAACATCGACTGGCTCAATGTTGCAACCCGCTTCCAGGGGATCCGATCATTGGTGTGGTCACGTTCCTGAAGCGAGATATTGCGATCCATAACCAACATTGCCCCAATGTCGCAGGGATCTCTGGTGAGCGCTTGCTGCCTGTACGCTGGAATCAGGACATGCTCAAGGCTAAGGGGCAAACCTACACGGTTGATCTACAGTTGGAAGTGATCGATCGGGTGGGCGTGCTCAAGGATGTGTTGATGCGGCTCTCGGATCGCGGGATCAATGTGCGGAATGCCCAGGTGCGGACCTTTGCCAATCGGACAGCTGTGATTGATCTAGGCATAGACGTAAAGGATAAGCAGCAATTGAACCAGGTTATGACCCAACTCAAACAGATGTCAGATGTTCTGGCGCTCCGATCCCCTCATCAAAAGAACTTGACTCCGGCTTAACGGACTCTGGATCTATCCGATAGCTCAATCATTGTGACCTTAATACCCCTCGATCTGGCCTGTGATCGCTTGCCAGAGAGTAATACTGATAATTCGCAGATCAAGCAATAACGACCAATTATGAACATAATAGAGATCATATTGAGTTCGACGAGAAATACTGGTATCCCCTCGTAAGCCGTGGATCTGAGCCCAACCTGTCAATCCTGTTTTGACCAAATGCCGATCCAAATATTTCGGGATCGCTTGGCTAAACTGCTGCACATAATAAGGTCGTTCTGGACGAGGGCCGACTAAACTCATTTCCCCTTTTAACACATTCCAAAGTTGAGGCAACTCATCGAGATTAAACCGCCGTAAGAAAGCCCCAATTGGAGTCCGACGCGGATCATTAGGACGAGTCCAGCCAGGTTGCTGATTCGTTTCAGCATCGATCACCATCGTTCGGAATTTGTAGATCCAGAAGTGTTGACCATCCAAACTGATCCGTTCCTGCTGATAAAAAATTGGGCCAGGGTTGGATAAATAGACTGAAATCGCAATCAATATCAGGATCGGGCTCAACAGGACTAAACCTAATGCCGATCCCACAACATCCAATAACCGTTTTAACATTCGATGATGAGCTGATCGGAGCGGCGTTTCCTGGAGCGTCAACAACGGGATCCCGTCCAGTGATTGCAGAGTCAGGTTAACCGTCATAAAGGCAAGAATATCGGGCAATAAGCGGATTTGCAGATCCGATCGATCCAAACACTGCAAGCTAATGAATAGATCCGTTGTCGCTAATTCCGGTTGAGCAAACCAAAGTTCCTTGATCTGAGGATGGGTTTGCAGATAACTACATAAGTGGTCTAGCTCAGTGACGACAGGGATCGGTACAGTTTGGGGAGAACGATCCAAATGGGTCAAGCTGAAAACAGTTGGGTTTGCAGTAGGAGTTAAGATCGTTTGAGATGTTTGCTGGCAGGTTGGATCCAACTTCTGCTCCTGGTCTGGCAGCACTTGACCGATCAAATGAAAGCCGATTTGAGGAGAGCGCTGCAATCGATCTAAAACATCATCCAAGAGAGGATTCTGGCCAATCCAGAGAACATGCCGGATCCCGTAGCCCTGAGATCGTAACCAGCCCATCAAACGACGCAGACTGGTTCGAGTCAGGATCAAGCTGAATAAAGCGATGATCCCAGCGTAGCCAACAACCAAGCGGGAGAGGGAGATGGAGCGGATAAAAAAGGCTCCCGCTAACACTAGACCAAAGGCTAGGATCAAACCCAGGATCATGGTGGTTAATTCGTCAAACTGAGAAAGCCGCTTCGATTCTTTGTACCCTCCTAATCCAGCGACACTTCCCCAAAAACTCAGCACCCCGATCGCGGCCAAACCTCGATACACATCGATCGGCATCAGGGTATGAGGACTGAGGGATCGGAGCCAAAACCCTAGGACAAAAGCGTACCAGATCACCAGCCCATCAGAGATCAGGGCTAGCGGCAGCCACAAGGGGGGATAGATCCAGTGGGCGCGAGCAGGTCGCCCAAAGCGGGGTAGAGCAGTCACAAGATCACAGGGTGCTAGAGTTCAGGCTGATCATTATCTCAACTGAGGCTGTATTGTAGGAGATTCTTTCTCGATCGGTTCACTCCTCCGAACACTCTGGCAAAGTCTGCGCTTTAGCGATCCGGATCCCTTGTGCTAGGATCTTGACCGCACTGTGCCCAGGATGCATACCCATTCCTAATCTCTCCGGGTAGGAGTGAGATAAGATACTTACCGATCTTAGCCAAAACGCGACTACTAATCCTCTATTAATCCTCTACAGGGATGTTAGGCTAGCTAATTAAGTAGATCTCCCTAAATAATATGCAATATGCCTGCTATTGTCTTTACGGTTAGGGAAATGAAACGAGCTTGGCGCAACAACTTGGCTGCATCATTGGCAGCTCACGATCACTCACCTAGGAGTAACTCTCATAGGCTTCTTCTCTTTTATGCCGTAGAGTGTGGCTTGAAAGCGATCTTGATGCAGCGGCAAAACGTAAGTGACTCCAGTGCTTCTGAAGAAGTTGTTTCAGCACAGCACAATATTAACAAGTTACTGAGCGCTCTCAAAGCAGGCCAAGATTTGACTTTACCCTCTCAAATCCAACTGAGAGCAATTCAGATTGGATCGAAAGAGCATCAACGGCAAGTTCAGATCGACGGCCTCAATCAAGTTTGGCGATATGGTGGAGAGTGCCAGGGATGTGATACTGATCCTATCCTCGAAGATAAGTTACAAAAAATCGTTAGCTGGATTGAGCAAGAACTATGATGGAACTAAGTTATCGATTACTAACTTGGCTTGATGTTCAGAGGGTGCTGCTGAGAGAAACTCATCATGGTCTCTCTTTGCCCGATCAGGTCAAACGAATGAGTTGTGACTCAGATGCTCTAGAGATCGAGATTCCTGCTGGGGCAACTGATGTTAAGGAGGCTGTCAAACAGCAGTTAAAAAACTGGTTTAAAGCTTGGTATGTTGATAATGATAATGGAGGTGTGATCCAATTAGATATCAATGACGGGAAACTTCCCATCGAGTTTATTGATTCTTCTGATCCGATCTTGCCTCGTCGAACCATTCGCCCCTTTTGGGAAGATGTTGCCTATTTAAATGGATCTGAATTATCTAGCCGTTTCCAGCTCTTGCCGAATCCCTTTCAACCATCTTCACCCCACCTGATCGCGTTCTATTCATTTAAGGGAGGTGTTGGTCGCACATTACATATGGCGGCCTATCTGATTGCTCTCATTCAGGAGGCAAATCGTTCTAGTCGCCCTATTAAAGCTCTCATGATTGATGCTGATCTGGAGGCTCCTGGTCTGACATACTGGCGAGATCTCAACGATCAACCCATCTCGTTTTCTTTTCTTGATTTTCTCGAAGCTTATCACTACGCTCAAGGGGATCGCGATGAAACGATGAAATTTATGGCCAAGGAAGTCCGAAAGTCTATGAAAACATTTGAACATTCGACTTTATTTTTCTTGCCAGCTTGTCTGTCGGATCATCAACTGCTTGATACTCCGGTTTTGCCTGAGCATATTGCAAGAGGAGCAGGACATTCATGGGGACTCAGTGAAGCCATTTTTCAACTGGGGAGTACGCTGGGTGTTGACTTTATTCTCATTGACTTACGAGCAGGGCTCAGCGAGATCTCTAGCCCTATGCTGTTTGATCCTAGAATTCAACGATTTGTTGTGACCACAGCTGTTGAGCAATCGATCAAGGGAACAAAACTTGTATTAGAACAAATGTCTCACCTTGCACCTAAGCAACAAGATGTCCTTTCTGGACAATATTATGATCCTGTAATTATTATGAGCTTCTTGACTGAAGAATCAAAATCACTTCAAAGTTTTTATGACACTCTCAATCTTTTAAGGGAAAGCTATATTCAAACAGATGATCAGGAGGATGTCCTAACTTTATCGATCATTGAAACTGACTTTGCTCAAGAACTTCTTTATATTAATAGCTGGAGAGAAGCTGAGTCTAAGCTAGCTTCAACTGTCATGATGAACACCGCTTTAACCTGGGCAAAAAGTCAATTAGAACCTATTGATCTCAGTCATCTTCCTGTTCCTGAAACTGATCCTGACCCTCAGCTAAAGGAGGCGATGAAATTGAGAGCAGTTTGTCAACAGTACGAGTTTGCGGAAAATGGAGAAGGAGAGGATCTGTTAGTGACCGATCCCTTAAAGAATCTTGCGATCGCATTTCAAGATGATCTGCCTATGGCTGTCTCGATAGGAGCCAAAGGAGCTGGCAAAACGTTCAATTATGTGCAACTATCCCGCTTAAAGTACTGGGAAGAATTTGTGAAGCGACTGTTGGGCTCTGCTGCCGAGCAGCCTAAGCACCAATCCCCTATCTTCCCTTTTCTCCAGTCGAGATCTCTCAAGCGCAAGGCAAGCGAGATCGTTAATAGGAGTAGACAGACAATTCTAGACATGACTGAGCAATCATTTCTTCCTTCTGAAGTCAATGATCGGATTAGGCACGCACTCGATCAAAACTTGTCAGAGTTAGATTGGACTCAATTCTGGATCAAAGAGATTGCCAGGGTGATTGGTTTGGATCCTAGTGAAACTGTCAGTGTAGTGACTATTGATCAAGCTCTTAAACAGAAAGCAATTAGAGTTGTTTTTATGTTTGATGGTCTAGAAGATCTTTTTTCAGAAGCTGCAGTTAACTCTAGCCATCAAGTTGCTCTCAAGACATTGATCACACTGCCAGCAAGGTTGACTGAACTTAGGGATTCATCTTTAGGATTGATCATATTTCTGCGTCGAGATTTTCTCCAGTACGCAATGACGCAAAACTCTGCTCAGTTTGAAAACCTCTATCGATCTTATTCTTTGTCTTGGGATCCCGACTCATTTCTAAAACTAGTATATTGGATCTGTACCCAAGCTGAAATCATCAACACACAGAAAGATAATGTGGTGGCATTGAATCGAGGGGATCTGCTTAGTCGGCTTGAACAGCTGTGGGGCAAAAAGCTAGGAAGCCCTACCTCAAATGAGGCATACAGTGCTAACTGGATTTTTTCTGCATTGACCGACTTTCAGGGACGACTTCAAGCTAGAGATATTGTGCGTTTTCTCTATCATGCTGCTGATATTGCTGTAGAAAGAAAAGATGAGATTCAATTTGATCGGTGGTCTAGGAGTCGCTTACTGCCTCCGCAAGCGATCCGCAGGGCTCTGGAACCATGTAGCCAGAAGAAGGTTAAGGAAGCTAAGGAAGAATATCCTGACTTTAGACTCTGGTTCGAGAGAATAGAACAGCACTACCCAACGAATGAGCGTCTCGTTCCTTTTCAACCTGAAGACTATCAGATCAGCCCAACTGAACTAAAAATGCTTAAAGAGATGGGGGTGGTTTATGAAGATACCGATAAGAATAAAACTCAGTTCTATATGCCAGAGGTATTTCGTGCAGGTCTTGGCTTTTCGCTAGAGAAGGCAGCTAGACCTAGAGTTGTCATGCTCAAAAGGCGGGCAATCGGGACTAATCTACTCTAATCATCAACCCAAATTCCTATATCCTAACACTCTCGTTGAGCAGCGATCATCTGTCCGACTGCGATCCCTCCGTCATTGGGCGGGATCTGATGATGCCAATAGGGAGAAAAACTTGCTTGCTGGAGGTGATCCACAGCATAGGTTAACAGGATTCGATTTTGAAAACATCCCCCTGTCAGCACAACCTGCCGATCCCCAACTTCTTCTGCAACCCTCACGATCATCTTGGCTAATGTCTGATGGAACCGAGTGGAGATCTTGGAGATGGCAACATTGTGATCTAGATCCTTCAGCAACTCTTGTAACATGGGGAACCAATCAATCACGAAAGCAGCTTTGGAAATCGAGTGAGGTATTGCGAGAGAGTTGGATCCCTGAGGTTGCTGCCGATCGGCTTCTGGCGAAACAAGCTCAAAGGGGTAAGGATCTACCGTTATTCTGAGATCACTAGCAAACTCTAGGGCCATGGCTGCCTGCCCTTCAAACTCCGTATACTGCTTCACGCCAAGGATCGAGGCAACCGCATCAAACAATCGCCCCACACTCGACGTTCGAGGACAATTCAGATCACGACTCACCATCCTCTGGAGGATCCTCAACTCCTGCTCCTGGAAAGCTTGAAGGGGAAACCGATCCTGTTGCGCCCAGAGACGATCCCCAAACCCTGCATACAGCAGCCCTAATGCAATTCGTCGTGGTTCCCGGATCGCGTTGTTCCCTCCAGGCAAAGGAAACGGACGCAGATAGGCCACTCGTTCAAATCCGGTGTCTGTGATCTGTAGAAACTCCCCACCCCAAATCGTCTGATCCAATCCATACCCGGTTCCATCCCAAGCCACCCCTAAGGCTCGCCCTGCCCCGTTTCGATCAAGCAAGCCATTATCCACCATCCCACTAAGAACGTGAGCATAGTGATGCTGGACTGAGATCCGGGGGAGCTTGAGTCTTTCAGCAAACTGAGTGGAATAAGCATCTGGGTGGGCGTCACAAGCAACGGTTGTAATAGATTGATCGTAAAGACTCGATAGATCTCTGATCACATGTTCAAATAGGTTACGAGTCGCAGGTGTATCCAGATCCCCAAGATGTTGGCTAATCAAGATCGATCCTGGTAACGAAAGCGCAACAGTATTTTTCAAATAAGCCCCTACACTCAGGATCCCAGGGGGTAAATCCGGAAAATCGGTGATCGATAGGGGTGCATATCCTCGTGCTCGTCGCAGGATCATGGGCTTCTCTAGAACCACTTGCACGATTGAGTCATCGACAGGGCGAATGATGGGGCGGTTATGGATCAAGAAGCAATCCGCGATCTCACCTAAGCGATCGAGTGCCTCGTATTCATCAGTACAGATGGGTTCATCTGAGAGATTGCCGCTGGTGGCCACGATCGGGAACTGCAATTCATGTAGCAGAAGGTGATGCAAGGGTGTGTACGGCAGCATGATCCCCAGATAGGGATTCTCAGGGGCGACGGCAGCTGCGATCGGAGTGTTTGGATCCCCTGGAGTGATTGGATCCTGGAGTCCCTTGGGTTCCTGTGCCTCTTCTGGAATTTCTAGATCCCTCAGATCCCCTGGATCTCTGATGGAGCGGCGTCGCAGTAAAACGATCGGAGCAGCAGAGCTTGTGAGTTGATCAGCTTCTCGATCAGATAGAAAGCAGTAAGATCGGATGTGATCGAGAGAGGGCACCATGATAGCAAAAGGTTTTGAGGGGCGGCGCTTGAGATCCCGTAGACGTTGTACAACTGTTTCTTGACGAGCATCAACAACCAGATGAAATCCTCCTAGTCCCTTGAGCGCTACGATCTGCCCTTGCCGGATCGCTGCTGCTGTCTTTAATAAAGCTGCGTCGTGAGTGGCTAGCACGGCTCCTGATCGATCCCAAAGTTGCACATGAGGTCCGCAAACAGGACACGCATTAGGCTGAGCATGAAAGCGTCGATTCAGAGGATCCTGGTACTCCTGGTGGCAAGCCTCACACATGGGAAATGATCGCATGGAGGTATAAGGTCGATCATAAGGAAGATCTCGAATGATACTGAAGCGAGGACCACAGTGGGTACAGTTGGTGAAGGGGTAACGATAGCGCCGATCGGCTGGATCAAAGATCTCATGCAGACAGGCTGGGCAGGTGGCTAGATCCGGAGCTATCAAGACTTGTTTAGACCCTGTTTGGCTGGATCGGATCTCAAAGTGTTGATAGCCAACGGGATCGTGATCCGAGACTTGGAGGTGTTCGATTCGGGCATGAGGGGGCTTTTCGAGGGGGAGGCGATCGAGGAAGGCTTGCAGACACTCCGGTTGACCTTCAATTTCGATCTCGACTCCAGCAGCTGAATTATGCACCCAGCCGGTGAGTTTCAGATCCGTGGCCAGCCGATAGATAAATGGACGACATCCCACTCCTTGGACGATCCCTTGGAGGGTGAGGCAGAGGCGCTGAGGGATGGAATCTGGCATGTGAAGGATCAGAGATAACCGATCGAGAGATATCGAGGGATTCTGGAAAACGCGTGACATACTTCCTACGCCGATCGCTTCCTCATTGAGCGAGGGATTCTCTCCCCAACCTGAGACTTGCCTTTGCCCCTAACTTGAAAGGCGATCCCGGATTTGGTCTAAACGCTGGTGAGGCGTGAAGCTGGCTGGACTTTGAATCCGAGGAGGCAGAGTTGAGTCATTGGGCCAGTGATCGAGATCGGCACAAGGGCAGGGACCACTGGATACTGGACCTCGGATGCACATGGGTACGGGTAGTCCACAGCGGCAGCACGTGTCGATCTCCCAGCGACCGCTCAGCAGATCAGCGATCGTTTCCTCTGT
>CAZONZ010000022.1:11390-19134 GCA_964581005.1 uncultured bacterium | reverse complement strand
ATCCAACCGTCCGGATCCAGTTGACCAGATGCCTCCAACTGCTCCTGAGTCAGAATAAAGTTCATCTCTGGAGTGGTAATCCGCCAATCATTGCCCCAGGTCCAGTTCTGCATCGACTGATCCCCAATTCGGATCACTTCAATCCCAAAACCAGGAATCTGACCTTTGATCCGGCGATAGGTGAAGATCTTCGGGAAATCAAACCGGGTATCTTCGTAGCTGTAGTAGCGACCATGCTCCTCTTGATCATAAAACTCAGGCTTCACGGGGATCTGAGGTAGCGCGGTGTGCTCCATTACAAACGTATAAGTAAATC
Source organism: uncultured bacterium (assembly GCA_964581005.1). Lineage (GTDB taxonomy): Bacteria > Cyanobacteriota > Cyanobacteriia > Thermostichales > Thermostichaceae > CAZONZ01. Next base: position 18,818 of record CAZONZ010000022.1, on the reverse strand, counting down.
CCTGAGTGCAGTAAGGATCTCCATTCGGTTTCGCATTGGGCTCCCAGCGAGTTGCCGGATCGGTGCCAACCCGGTAGGGCACATCGGCCAGAGGATAGAGCTCCCCAGTTTCGGTAGCATCGATCACCATCCAGGGCAGAGTCTGCTCAAGTCGATCGGGAGGTGGCGTAAAGATCAAGATCTGTTTGTCCCAATCGGCTGAAGGAGTTGGATCGTACAAACTCAGGAAATACTCGGATAGAGGTCCACGGTTACCGCCTTCCAGCTCCGGTTGCTTTGGAATAGACTGAATCGCTTGCACCGATGTGATCAGATTGGCTTCCGTTTGAACAGACTTGATCACGGTGTCGGTAAATAACACCAACTGTCCCGAATCGAGATAGGGTTGCAGCATCTCTCGCAAGACCTGATGGCCCACTTGCGGCGAAAAGCATAACACACTTACCCAACATTGGCCGGGATTCGGATCTCCACCGTAGGCTGCGATCACTCGCTGACGAAACTCACTGTACCCAGCGGGGAAAATGTCTTGCTCTCGTTGCAACGGTCGCTCATCCAAGGCTGAGACCCCTTGAGCACTGACCTGACCTCCGATCCAATCGGTGATCTCAGTCATGCAAACCTGTTGACCCAGTTTGAGACTTTCGTAGGCTGCGGCCACACCGCCCAACCCACCGCCTCCGATCAACACCTCACAGGGAATCGTGATCCGGGGAACACCGTCTTCCCCCATCGATTCAACCGCGATCCCTTGCGATGTTGCAGGCTGGATCGGCATCACCCCGATCACTGCCATCACCAAGCCCCAAACCACCCCACTCCGCTGCATGTGATCCTCCTTGTTCAAGATCCAGGCGGGTTACTGCAAGATCAACTCACCGGCCACGCCTTAACCACAAATCATCACAACCCTAGCAAGTCTTGATTCATCTGGATCCATCCAGACTCAGTCTCGATCGAAAGCAAAATTGGGTTTGATCGCTGCGTTGGGTCAGTTGTTGGGTAAAGTAGTACAGAGTTGTCCATCATGCGTGAGGGATCCTGATCATGACCAAGGGCTTTGGGCCATTCGGCAAAATTCAAGAGGCACTCAAAAAGGCCCAAGAAGTGCGAGACGGTGCTCAAAAACTGCAAGTTGAGCTCGATGAAATGGAGATCGTGGGATCGGCAGGCGATGGTCGCGTCAAGGTGACCGTGAGCGGCAACCAAGAACCCCGCAAAGTCTCGATCGATCCAGAGGTGCTGAAAGAGGCCCCCGATATGGTTGAAGACTTACTGTTGACAGCAATGGTAGAAGCCTACACCCTCTCTGCCGAAACCATGCGCAAGCGGATGGAAGATCTGACCGGCAATATCAATCTGCCCGGTTTGACCTGATCGTCATCGGTTGAGGATCGGGGCTGATCGGCTCTGGATGATCACCTACTAGGGGCGAGGCTCGATCGCCCCATCTCTTGGATTATCCTTGCACTCAACTCTCTCTGCTATAGTTGTTGCCTATCCTGCCCCCCACCCTATGTATACTCGTCCGCTTGCCCGCCTGATCGAAGAATTACAACGCTTACCAGGGATCGGTCCAAAAACAGCCCAACGTTTGGCGTTTCATTTACTCAATCGGCCTCAAGCTGAGATCGAATCCTTGGCCCAAGCCCTCCTCGATGCCAAACAGACGATCAAACATTGCTCCCTTTGTTTTCACTGGTCCGTCGAGGATCCCTGCGAGATCTGTCGTTCGGCCCAGCGAGATCGTCAGGTTTGGTGTGTTGTAGCCGAATCTAAAGATCTGATCGCTTTGGAACGAACTCGTGAGTTTAAGGGACGCTATCACGTCTTAGGGGGGCTGATCTCTCCGATGAATGGGATCGGTGTGGAGCAATTGCATGTGCGCGAATTGATCCAACGGGTTGCCAAAGAGCATCCAACAGAGATCATTTTTGCCCTCAACCCCAGCATCGAAGGCGAAGTCACCATGCATGTGGTTACAGAATATTTACGGGAATTAAGTCCCTCATTACGGATCACCCATTTGGCCTTTGGGCTACCGATGGGATCGGATCTTGAATACGCTGATGAGGTGACTCTGGCCCGTGCTCTTGAAGCTCGTCGAGAACTCTAGATCCGGCCCATCTCAATTGTTTGGTAAGTTATTGATGCATCCAGAGGAGCTTGATCTCAAGTTAGCAACGGTGTGGCAGCGGTATGGTAGCGGTTCCGGTAGGGCTTGATCAGCCATCATTTTTGGTCTTTCGGCAGCAGGGATCGTTTGCGTTGCCGTTAGGTGTGGTGCGTGAGATCATTCATCCCGGTCAGGTTTGGATCACTCCGGTGCCGAATACCTTTGGATGCGTGCAGGGATTGATGAATGTGCGCGGTGAGAGTGTGCTGGTCCTCGATCTGGGGTACTGGTTTAGCCAAACTCGTAATCCTGGAGTGCATCCTAACCGGATTATTGTGTTAGACGTTTCATCTGGGGATCAAACGGGTATAGATACCTCGGTAGCCCCTAGCCGTGGATCTTGGATGGGGATTCTGGTGGAACGAGTTCAGGGGATTGAGAGTTTCGACCTGGAGCCCCTCGATCCTGCTGACCTTCTGGAACAGGTTCAATCGTTGGTCACGGGGGAGGGTCGGCAGGGGGATCCGCCTTGTTTTGTCGTGTCGCCGATCGCCCTGATATCCTCAAAGCAGTGGTGTTAAATCGTACTGGGATCACTGCCCGTTAATAGGGATCTGAGCTGTAATTCGTAGTGGTGTGTTGATCGCTTGCTGCTTCCTTCTACCTCCAGAGGATACCCTCACCATGACCCAAACGCCGACTCGCCCTTCCTCAACCTACCAACGCGGGATTACAGCCTTTCGTAACCGTAAGTATGGTGAAGCGATCGCTTTCCTCGAAACGGCGCTGGCTGCTGAGTCGATCCGTGAGACACACCCAGAGTTTTATGGCCAAGTGCTCTATTGTCTGGGGATGGCTCATTACAAACTAGGTCAGATCAGCACAGCCCGCCGCTACTGGTTCGAGACGATCGAATTTAACGAACCCCGATCAACTCATGCCGCTCAGGTCGCGCTCTCTGAAGTCACTCCAGTCCCGTCAGCGAACCGCCAGGATCCATCAGAACTACCAGAATCTCCAGAATCGAAGGAGCCTCATGATCTGACGGATCTCAACAATCTAACGGATCCAGTTGGTCCCTCTGCCCCAGCTTCCCCAACCCTCTCCGGCCCACTAGATCCCTCTTTACCGATCCCGCCCTCCCTCCAATCCCCCCTGCCACCGACCTACACGACTGGCCCAACGATCCCAGCCGAAGCCGATTCATCCTCAGATCCTCTAGATCCGGTTGGCGCTCGTCATCCGGTTGATGCTTCTGATTCAGTCAGCCAGGATCAGGCCACTTCCAAGGATCCGCATAAAACGACCACCTTAGAAGCCTTGATCCCGACCCAACCCCTTGAATCCGATCCCGATTTACCTCATCTCGAAGGCAACTTGCTTCCAGAACCTCCCTTGGATGCAACCGATCACCCTCCAACTCAAACGTCAGAGACTTCAGAAGGATCACGGCTCTCCTCTCCCCAACCTTCTCGAACGATCTGGAGATGGTTACGTAATCGCCCAATCCAACGTAAACAATTTATTGCTCTGTTTTTGTCTGAAATTCTGGCCATCGTGGGTATGACCGGCTCGATCCTGCTGATCCGGTTTAGCTTGGTGGGGCAACTCTCGACCCAATCCAGAACCGAATTATCGGTATTGGCGAGTAACTACAATCGCACCGTTGAAGAGATGGCCTTTGGGTTTCGGAGCCAGTCGGAAAATCCAGTGATCATTAATGCAGCAACTCAAAGTAATGCAGCTGATCCAGAGGAAACTGATCCAGAGGCAGAGGCTGAAGATCCTACCACAGGCCCTGATCCGGCTGCGATTGAGACGGCCACGCAGATCCTGACCAATGAAATTACCAACCGCCAGATCGAGCTAGCCGCGTTGGTCAATGCAGACGCCAGGTTAGTTTCTGTGGCAACCTCTAGCGATCAGGATCTGACCGATGAACTAGGCCGGACTCTCAACCCCAATGGCTTGGTGACCCAGGTGTTGGACGAGGGAACTTTGATCCAAGCCACCGAAAAGATCGCTTATGTGGATATTGCCAATCTTGATCCGGTGTTAGCGGAGTCGATCGCAGCGGATATTGGGGTGAATCCTGAGGATCGGCCTGAGCTCCTCGTGCGCTATGTGATCCTGCCTGTGCGACAACGGGGTTCTGGAAATCAAATTGTTGGGGCCTTGGTGGCGGCAGATGTAGCCAAAGCCGTAGTGGCTGAACAAACGAACGCAGCTCTGCAGGGCGGGATCTCAGCCTTGTTGGTGGGGACGACTCCTCCGTGTGTGGTGGTCGCTGGGGAAGTTGTCTGTTCGGTGCGGGGATTGGAAGGGGTTGAGATCGCCGCGACTCCAGCCTTTGCCAGTCAGTTGATCGGCAATCAAGTTCAGGAAGGGATCCGCTTTGGATCGGAGGTTGAAACGTTAGTGCGGCGGGCCTTGGTTGCAGACGTTGATCTGACTGAGTCATTCAATATTGGTGGACGATCGTATACCCTGGCAGCGCGGGCTGTGAAGAATGCGTCGGGGCAGCCAGTTGCCGTTCTGTTGCGGGGGACATCCCAGGATCAGATCAACCAATTGCTGCTGCAGTACGGGGTGATCCCGGTAATTGGAATTGGAGCGATTGTGTTTATTGTTAACCTGGCGATTGGACGGGGTTTAAGCAAGTTGGTGGTGGAACCGATCCGAGATCTGGAGGGTGTGGCTCAGCGGTATGCGGAAGGTGATCTAGATCAGCGGGCTCCGGTTGAGGCTGAGGATGAGCTGGGGCGCTTGGCGGGGGTCTTTAACCAGATGGCCAGCAACATTCAGCAGCGAACCGATCAATTGCAAACGGAGTCGCAGCAACGGCAAGCACTAGCCGAACAACAAGCTGCAGCCAAGGCTCAGTTACAGGATGATGTGGAGATCATTGCTAGGGCGGTGACGGCGATCGGGAGTGGGGATCTGGGGGCACAGATTGAGCTGACCGACTTGAATCAGGCTAATCCCGATATTCAGCGGTTGGGACGTGGGATCAATCAGATGGCTCAGCAGATTCAGCGCTTGTTGGATCAGGTTCAACAGGAAGCGATCCGGCAAACACAGGCCAAACAGCAGTTACAGCGGGAAATTCAAACGATCACTGTGGCTGTAGACGCGATCGCTGCTGGAAATTTTGCCGCCCGGATCCGGGATCTGGAGATCGAGAGTGTGCAGGAGTTGGCCCAAGGGATCAATGCAATGGCGATCCAGCTACGGGATCTGATGTCCGCCCAACAAGAAGAGGTGATCCGACAGGCCGAGCAGCGCCAAGCCCTCTCCAACGAAGTTTTGCGCTTGTTTAACGAGATCAAAGGGGCAGCGCGTGGGGATCTAACGGTGCGAGCCGATGTAGTTGATGGGGAGCTGTCGTCACTGGCGGATGCGTTTAACTTCTTGATCACTGCCTTGCGGGAAGTGGTGGAACGGATCCAGACGGTGGTGCTCGAAGTGACAGGAGATGTGAGTACGGCAGCCGAGGTGACTCAAGGACTATCGGCTCAAGCAGCATCTCAAGCTGAACACATTCGGACAGCCTTGGCTCAGATCACTCAGATCTCCGACTCGATCCAGAAAGTGTCAACCTCCGCGAAGCAAACCGAATCGATTGCCGCCCAAGCCGCCCAAGCCGCAGAAGAAGGGGGTCAACGAGTGGATCGCACTGTGGCCGGGATCAATGAACTCCGCAACACCATTGCGAGTACGGCCAAGATGATCAAGCGCCTAGGTGAGAGCTCCCAAGAGATCGGCAAGATTGTCAATGTGATCAGTGATATTGCCTTGCAGACGAATATGTTGGCATTGAATGCCACGATCGAAGCGGCTAGGGCTGGAGAACAGGGTAAGGGCTTTGCAGTGGTGGCGGATGAAGTCCGGAAACTGGCTGAACGATCCGCTCAGGCCACTGAAGAAATTGAATTGATCGTGGAGTCGATCCAGGTTGAGACCCAGCAGGTGGTGACGGCGATGGAAACCAGTACCCAAGAAGTGGTCAGCACTACCCAGCTAGCGATCGAAGCCAAGACCTCCTTGAGCGAGATCATCCAGGTCAGCCGTCAGATTGATCAGTTGGTGGCACAGATTTCCGGTGCAGCCTATCAGCAAACCCTCAGTTCCACCGATCTCTCGACTTGGGCGATTCAGGTGGATCAGTTAGCGGGTCAAACCTCAGCTCAGGCGGGTCAGGTCTCCCAACAATTGCGGCAGCTGACCGAAGTGGTCGCTACCCTGGAGGAGTCGGTGCAAGACTTCCGCACTCAGAGCGAGGCATAAGGAGGCAGGTTCGTGCAACCCGATCCCACAGTTCAACCGTTTGATCTCGATAGTCAAGCGATGGTGGGTCTCTTTTTTACCGAGGCCCGTGAATATGTGCAGTGGCTAGAGCGGGATCTACTGGCTCTGGAGCAGACGGATCCAGGTAGGGAAGCTCCTTTGTTTGATCAGTTATTGGTCACCACATTGTCGTTGAAAGGATCAGCGGCCATGTTTGGCTTAGGGGAGTTGACTCATGCGGCCCAACAACTGCAAGCCTGTCTTCGAGGCGTGCAAGCTCTCTGGTCCGATCTGGTGGGGGCAGAACGGGGTTATCTTTTAACCCAAGTGCTTGCGGCTGTGGACTGGACCGCCCAACTAATTGACGCCTTCGAAGCCCAAACCGACTTTAGCGAGATCGTTCACAATCTAGAAGCGGCCTTTGCCGAGTTGCCTGCTCAGGAAACCCCCGATCCAGAGGGATCCAGCTCCAGTCCAGATACAGACGAGACAGCACTGATCGAAGGTGTTCAACCTGCTGAACCAATCGATCCCGCTGATCTCCCCTCGCTCGATCCTGATCTCGATCCGGTAACTTCTCCTCCCCTTGGGTTAGAGGATCCGCTCCTTGGGTTAGAGGATCCCCTTCTTGATCGAGTAGATTCCTTGCTTGACCGAGAGGATCCACTTGCTGCAGCCGATCGACTGTCTGCTGAAGGGTCTGATTTACCGGACGATCTGCTCAGAGATCCTCTCAGTGCTGCCATGTTAGATCCTGAGGGTTCTTCTGGGGTTCCAGATGCTTCAGTTGCTCATGATGGGATCACTACACCGGATCAAAGTGCCCTGGATCCTGAGGATCCATTGTCCGATCTAAATGCGTCCTTGATGGAGTCGTTTCAGCACCTGCAGGATCTTGATCCCTTAGCCACGCTCGATCAGGATCTGGCAAGTCTGGAGTCTCAGATAGATCTTGATCCCTTAGCTACTCTCGATCAGGATCTGGCAAGTCTGGAGTCTCAGATAGATCTTGATCCCTTAGCTAC
>CAZONZ010000022.1:0-11290 GCA_964581005.1 uncultured bacterium | reverse complement strand
GAGGATCTCGACCCACTCGCCACCTTAGATCGGGATCTGGCCGCGCTAGACGTTCCTGCGGATCTCGATCCCTTAACTAGCCTGGATCAGGATCTAGCTGCCCTGGAGAGCTCTCAGGATGATCACCCTCTGCAGGATTCACAGGATCTCCAAACTCTTCAGGATCCCTCAACCCGTCAAGATCTGCCGAACCTTCAGGATCTTCAAGTTCCCCCATCCCTCTACGATCCTCATCAGCTTCAGAATCAACAAGAGTCTCCAGCCCTTCAGGATCCTCAGTCTCCTCAGGATCTTGAAGCTCATCTATCCTCTGCTACTCACCAGGATCCGCTGACGACCCCAGCTCTCTCAACTCGACCCCAGCCTGCTGAAGACGATCAGTACTTGCTCGATCTCTTCTTCACCGAAGCTCAAGAATTTGTTCAAGCTCTCGAACAGGATCTGTTGCTCCTCGAAAAAACCGCACCGAATGAGATCCCTCGCCGCTTCCGCCAACTCCTTCGATCTGCCCACTCCCTCAAAGGATCCGCCTCGATCTTTGAACAGCACGAACTCACCGAAGCTGCCCACACCCTGGAGGACTACTTCAAAGCCCTGCAACCGCAATGGATCCATCAATCCCCGACAACCTGCAGCGAACAACTCTCTGTACTGCTTCGAGCGATCGACTCCCTCACCCATATCCTCCAAGCCTCCCAACACCGACCCAACGATCCCAACCATCTCCAGGATCCCACTCAAGATCCTGGTCTCCTCCTCCAACAGCTGCGGACGACCCTGAGCCAGATCCCTGATCTCAAGCTGCCCGTTGGCCGAGATGATCAAGCTGACTCCACCTCCCAAGGCCCTCCCAGTCTCCACCAAACCCTATTGGGCACTGAGCTCCCGCCACTCCTCACCCAACTGGCTGAAATCTGCGAGGTTCCAGCCGATCGCCCCTCCGATATCGCAGCTGCAGCCCCAGATGTGATCGAAGCTCTCCAGCATTTGAACGGCATTGCCCAAATGTTGCAACTGCCTGACTTGGTCCAGGCGATCGAGCAGATGGAAGTCATGACCGGCCAAGCCCTATTCTCTGGAGAGAGTTTAGAAGATCTGCCCAACCGTTGGATCGAGGGTTTGATGGCGATCGAAACCGCTCGTCTAAACGCCCTCAACTCAACTCAACCCAGCCTGACCCCGACTCAGATCCCGACTCAGATCCCTACTCAGATCCCAACACTAGAGGCTGAAGATCTCACATCGCCATCCGTTTCTCCTGATCTCGATCTCACCCCCTCGGCCATCCCTGCACCAGCCTGGGCTGCTCGAACCGGATCGATCTTCACCAAAGTAGACTCCCGCCGGGTTGATGCCCTGGTTAACCTGATCGGCGAACTCGTGATCCAACGGACCTTTCTGGATCGGCAACGCCAAGACTTCAGTCAGGTCACCCGTCAAGTCAAAACCCTCCTCAACCAGATCCGCCAAGCCAGCCAACAGCTGCGTACTGCCTACGATCAACTGGGGATCGCCGACACTTCCCCTCATCGCACCTTAGGGAGCCAGCTCCTCCCCACCACTGGATTTGATCTGCTGGAATGGGATCGCTACACCCAACTCCACGAAGCCGCCCACGAACTGCTCGAACATGCCGCCCACCTCCAGGAAAAAGCCTACACTCTCACCGATCTCGATCGAACTCTAGAGCGAGTTGGCGATCAGCTGGGCCAGATCTGCAGCAGCCTCTCTGATCACGCTACCCGTCTGCGAGTGACTCCCTTCAGCCACGCCGTCGATCATCTTCCGAGAGCCCTACGTGAACTCAGCCAAACCTACCATAAACCTGTAGATCTGATCCTCTATGGCCGCAACGTCGAAGTTGACGAACAGATCCTCAGCCAGCTCCGAGATCCGCTTTCCCACCTAGTCCGCAACGCCTTCGATCATGGCATTGAATCTTCCGCTGAACGCCAAGCTGCAGGCAAATCCCCCACAGGCCGGATTGAGGTGGAAGCCCGTACCCAAGGCAGCTATACCCTGATCAGTGTCCACGATGACGGTCGCGGCATTGATCTCCGCAAAATCCGCCAAAAAGCCTTGCAATTGGGCCTTTATCCTGCCGATCACATCCCCAAGCTGACCGACTCTGAACTCTACGATCTACTCTTCCGCCCTGAATTCAGCACCGCTGCCCAGGTCAGTGAGCTATCGGGTCGCGGGATCGGGCTTGATATTGTCAAAGCTGTGGTGGAAGGGCTGCGCGGTCAAGTCTTAATCCACAGCGATCCCGGCCAAGGCACCACCTTCACCCTCCGCCTCCCCCTCGTCCTCTCGATCATCCCTGCCGTCTTAATCCGAGTCGATCGAGATGTCCTCGCTATCCCCCAGGATCGGGTTGTGCAAATGATGCGCCTATTACCGGAGGAGTGGATCCAGACCGGAACCACCACTTTGATCCCGTGGCAGGATCAGTATCTCCCCTTAGTTCGCCTGCCTGACTTCCTCACCTACCAAGTCCCCCACCCCGAATATGTTCAACTCAACCCGCTCACGATCGAGCGCCACCGCTTCCCTGTGTTGATCGTCCAAGCCGCCGTTTCTGAAGCCAAACCCACCCCTCAGCCCCTTAGTCCCGAAGATCCTGCCCCCAGCCTTCAAGATGTCGTTGCTGTCGCCGTTGATCAGATCGTGGGCCAACAGGACATTGTGTTGAAAGCCCTTCCCCCCGCCTTACCCAGACCCACAGGCATCACCGGATCAACCGTCCTCGGTACAGGTCAAGTGGTCCTCGTCTTAGACACCGATGAACTGGTGGCCTTTGGGCAAGAGCAAGTTGAACAAGCCGCCCCGATCGATCCGCTCTCCCAACCCAGCAGCGAGCTCACCCCGATCGATCCAAGCGCCATTCCACCAGAGAAGCACCCCGATCCATCCCTCAGCAACGGTCGCGTGTTGATCGTGGATGACTCGTACTCCGTCCGCCACATGGTTGCTGTCACCCTCCGACGCGAGTTTTTCAACGTCGATCAAGCCTCCGACGGACGCGCCGCCTTAACCCGCTTAAGCACCGATCCACACTATCAAGCCATCATTACCGATCTCGAAATGCCTCGGATGGATGGACTTGAACTGCTGGAACAAATCCGATCCAATCCCCAATTAGCCCAGATTCCAGTGATTGTTTTAACCTCCCGCAGCGCTCCCAAACATCGAGACAAAGCGATCGAATTAGGAGCTACTGCCTATCTCACCAAACCCTTCAAAAAAGTGGATCTGCTGGCCCAATTAGCCCAAGTTCTCCTGCCCCACTAACAAATCCGATCAAAATTAAATCCAATAATCTGATCACTCCGTACTATGGTGAGGATTATGTTCACTTACCGTTTCAGAGGGAGTTCTACCTAAATCATGTCTCTAACGAAGTTTCTACAGATGGCAATGCGATCTCACGTTGCCCCCCTACTCACCAGTGCAACAGTAATCACTTTGTTAGCTAGCTGCGGATCCAACAGTTCTCCAACGGCGAGCACGTTGACGGGAGTCGAAGCCGGTGTTGATTCAACTCCAGTCTCGGCCACAGTTTTAGCTGAATCATTTGGGTGTGTTGCAGCGTCTGGATCGGCCACCAGCTTCACCACCAGCCTGCCAGCCAACACCGCTGCCGGTGATGTCAAACTGATCGTGGCTGCCGACACCTTTGCCGCGACCAGCATCCTCCTTGGCGGAGCCACCTTTGTTCCCTATAGCCTGGATCCTTTAGGCAATGGCCAAACTGCTTATATTGCCGATTCCAACTCCCAGTTAGTTGATCTCGCTGGGGTCACTAGCTTTGAAGTTGTGGGTGCCGAGGTTGCTACGGATCTGTGCCTCGACGTTGCCGATCTGGGAAATCCTAGCGCAATCGGGATGGCAGCTGACCTGATCGCCAATCTCTACCAAAATGATCCGGATCAAATCACACTCTCCGATATCGGGATCCAGGTTGCGGCTCGCCAAAACGAGGAAATGGGAATCGCCGATCCGTTCTCGCCTGAAAACCTTGCAGCAACTGCCAATGGACTGCTGCCAGGAACCAGTAATGATGTTGATCCTGCCAATTTAACTGTAGGTTTAACCCTGACCGACTTTGATCTGGCCATGCCCATGGGTGCCCCCCTCACTCTGGCAGATACGGGTGTACTTGTTGCCAACCGAGTCTTGCTAGCCTTTGGCGATCCGGTCACTCCTGAAAACATCTTGCTCCAAGCCAACAGCCTTCTCCCTGGTATTGATCAAGATCTGGACAGTGTCGCTGGCATTATTGATATTCCTGTCGAAGAGCCTTCTGTGGGCATTGTTCAGCAAGATACGGGTGCAACGCCAGCCGATATCAATGACACGATTGCTGCTTTTGAAGCCGATCTAGGCGGTGAAAATAATGGTGGTGAACCTGTAGGGGAGCCAGATGGATTCCGCTCGATCAATTGGGATGCGGTTCCCGATGACGTGGCTGCTCCTGCTGCTTTCGCGGGCGATTTCTTCAACTTTAACGCTGCGCCTCGTGCCCGTGGTGCTGTGTTCACAGAGCCGGACGAGATGGTCCCCTCGAATGAGTTCCAAATCAGCGCTGACAGTGACAATCCCACCAGCACAGCGATCGAGTTTGGCAACCTGAACCCAACCTATCCAGATCTGTTCACCACCCGCAGCCCAGAGCGCTTGTTTGCCTACACGGATGACGAGGGGACCTCCTTCGATGTCATCTTCTTTGTTCCAGGGACCACCACTCCAGCTGTAGTTTCCGGTTTCGGCGCGGTCTTCACTGATGTGGACAATGCCGGTGAAACCCAGATTGAATACTTTGACGCCAACGGCCTGTTGATCGATAGCCAAACGGTACCTGCTGGAGCCGGGGATGAAAGTCTCTCCTTCTTAGGGGTTTCTTTTCCCGGTGCTCCATCCGTCGCTCGCGTCCGAATTACAAGTGGATCTTCGCCGATCGGTTTGTTGGAAGATGACGGCGTGGTTGGCGATGTGGTTGTCATGGATGACTTCATCTACGGTGAGCCCCAGCCAATTGAGCCTCCTGTAGGTCTTATTCAGCAAGACACAGGTGCAACGCCAGCCGATATCAATGACACGATTGCTGCTTTTGAAGCCGATCTAGGCGGTGAAAATAATGGTGGTGAACCTGTAGGGGAGCCAGATGGATTCCGCTCGATCAATTGGGATGCGGTTCCCGATGACGTGGCTGCTCCTGCTGCTTTCGCGGGCGATTTCTTCAACTTTAACGCTGCGCCTCGTGCCCGTGGTGCTGTGTTCACAGAGCCGGACGAGATGGTCCCCTCGAATGAGTTCCAAATCAGCGCTGACAGTGACAATCCCACCAGCACAGCGATCGAGTTTGGCAACCTGAACCCAACCTATCCAAATCTGTTCACCACCCGCAGCCCAGAGCGCTTGTTTGCCTATACGGATGACGAGGGTACCTCCTTCGATGTCATCTTCTTTGTTCCAGGCACTACCAACATTCCCGCTGTAGTTTCCGGCTTCGGCGCTGTGTTCACCGATGTTGATAATTCAGGTGAAACCCAGATCGAATACTTTGACGCCAACGGCATGATGATCACCAGCGTGCCTGTGCCTGCAGGTAGCGGAGACGAAAGCCTCTCCTTCTTGGGTGTTTCCTTCCCAGACGGTTCTCCTGTAGCTCGTGTCCGGATCACGGCTGGATCCTCTCCGATCGGTTTGTTAGAAGATGACGGTGTGGTGGGTGATGTTGTGGTGATGGATGACTTCATCTACAGTGAGCCCCAGCCCTCTGGTCAGCCCCCTGTTGAGCCCACATTCCCATTCGACGAGTTGGTTGATGGCGATCTTTCGGATGATCAGGCCAATCCTACGGGCGTATTTATCCTGGGTGAAGGAGACAACCAGATCACTGCAGCTCAGCAGGGAGATCCTCGTGACCTTGACTACTTTACCTTCACCGTACCCGATGGCTTTGAGCTTTCCTCCATTGAGCTGGAGGCTTACGAAGCTGAGGGCGGCAATCTTGCCTTTTTAGGTCTGCAAGTGGGTGATACTTTTACAGTTGATCCGTTTGCTCCTGCAGCAGATGATTTGTTGGGCGGCATTACCTACGGGGCCAACGAAGTCGGAACAGATATCCTCACCGAGATTGGCTCCTTACCAGGTGCAATTGGCTTCACGGGTTCTCTGCCCGCTGACAACTACACGATTTGGCTCAACCAAACTGGCCCTATTTCAGAGGTAACCCTCAACTTTGGAATAACTCCGGCTGCTCCTGCGGGCAATGCGACCGACATTGTGATCAGCGAGGTCCAGTATTCCCTGGATGCTGAAGGTGACTTTATCGAACTCCAAAATACTGGTTCCAGTGTTGTGGACATCAGCACTTGGCAGTTTTGCTTGGAGGTCGGCGTCTACCCGGCCTTGGCTGACTTAACCATTCTCAGTGGCAATGCAGATCTGATTTTGGAACCTGGTGAGATCATTGTTTTTGCCATTGGCCAAGATCTTGACGACACTGCAGCCGATCTGGGGCTTTACATCTCCGGACCCTTTGCTGACCCAGCTAACATCGTTGACTTTGTTAAGTGGGGCTCGGCTGATCAAGGCAATGGTCGGGCTGATGTGGCTGTGGCCGCTGGGATCTGGACCGAAGTCGAAGCAGGTGTTTTTGACTTCGTTCCCACAGCTCCTGCAGGAGACTCCTTGAACTTTGATGGGGAAAACGGGGGTGCAAGTGACCTGGAAAGCCTCAGCACTGATTTCTTTAACGGACCGCCTACATCTGGAGCAGCTGTGGATCTGGCCAATGTCTTCCAAACGACAGCTGAATTGTCGCCTGATAACGAGATCCCTCCTGTAGCAGTTCCCAGCAATGCTAGTGGAACAGCTGTAGTTACTCTCTATGAAGGGACTCTGACGGTAGCGGGCACTTATCAAGACTTATCGAGCATGTTGATGGATATTGCTGACTTCGGCCCAGCCCACCTGCACTTGGCGGGAAGTGAGCCCTTTGATCAATCAACCGGCCCTGTGGCTTATGTGCTGACCCCAGAGCCTGGAAGCGATCCGTTATCCGGCACCTTTGGCGGAAGCTTCAGTCTGGAGGATACGGTTCTCGATTCTGAACTCGTTCCAGCTGATATCACCCAGGCATTCCTGAATGGGGAGTACTATTTCAACATCCACACCATGAACAACGCTTCAGGGGAGCTGCGAGCTCAAGTGGAATTCGAGTAACGCTTGGCTCCTTTGGGATCGCAAGGAAAGTTCAGGTGATCCTGCTGGAATTGCCGATCGATGGGGCGCGGCTCTAAACGTTGAACGATCTTCTCGGTGAGTGGGGAGCAGCTGGATTGCTAACCACTCACACAAGATTTGTTCCAGTTGGGGAAGGCAAAACGATCAGACTCCAAAGCCCCAAGCCACGCCGCCAACTCCAATCGTGATCCCACCCCAGCCAACGATCATCCCACCTCCGTAACCTTCTAAGCCTCCTCAGCCAACGATCAACTCCCCCATCCCCACTCCTACCATTCCCTCCCAAACCCAGTTTTCACTGAAGCGACTTGAGATTTCGCCTTGGCAAAACGCCATCATTCCAAGGAAAAGTCAGACCTGTCCGGGAATGACGTGCTGATTCCATCAAATGACACGACTTCTCCAAGGGGGGACAGACCTTGCCCCAAGCAAAAGATCAGTTCCCCCTGGCGAGTTGAGACCTAACCGGGAATGACACAACATTTCTCTGGCAAAGCTCAAGGACTCCAGGATCCTTTCAACAACCCTAGATCTCATCCCCTGATGCTGTCCTCATTCCTGCGCCAAGCTCCTGCCGCCAAAGCGATCCACCCGATAATCAACGCAACCCCTCCAAACGGCGTGATCACCCCCAACAGTCGGATCCCCGTCAAACTGAGGGCGTAGAGGCTACCGGAGAATAAAAGGATCCCGAATCCAAACGCAAAACCAGCCGCCGTGATCGCCCCAGATCCTGATCCGTTTCGAGTTCGATCCAGTAATAGAGCCACCCCGATCAGGGCTAAAGCATGATGCATCTGATATCGAGTTGCCGTCTCAAACACCTGCATACTTCGCTCAGTCAAGATCGGACTTAACGCATGAGCCCCAAATGCCCCTGCCGCAACCGCCAATCCAGCCAACACGGCCCCCAAGATCAGAAATCCTCGGCCCATCATGATTGTGCTCTCCTGTCCACTTGATTGAGTTTGCATGGATCTGTCTATTTCCCGATTTCCGAATTTCCCGAACTGATCCAGACTGATCTGATGAATGCCTTTAGAATAACTATGTCCATCTAGGGATCAGTGCCATGCTTGCCACCAGTCCACCTCAGGTTACCTGGCCGATCATCCCCGATGATTTTCCCTTGAACCCCGATCAGCCTGTGGATAACGACGAACACTATCCCATTGCAGGAGCCCTTGGCCACGCCCTGCAACAAATCCCTGAACTCGTCCAGAATGCCTTGATCACCACGAATTTTGCTCTCTGTGCTGCGATTGACGGCCAAACGATCTGCAAAGGCCCTGACTGGATGTATGTCCAACCTGTTTCCCCCCGAACTCAGAAGAGCGCACGGCGCAGCTATACTCCCCACCGCGAAGGTCCAGTCCCTTTAATCGTGATGGAATTTCTCTCCCACCGCGACAACCGCGAGTACTCCATGCAGCCGCCTCGAAGTCTGGCCGAAGGAGGTGAACCTCCCCCAGGTGATTCCGTAGGCAAATGGTATTTCTACGAACGGATCATCCAAGTTCCCTACTACATCATCTTTGAACCCACCCGTGGCCGCATCGAAGTCAACCGCTTGATCCACGGCATCTATCAGCCCTGCACCCCTGATCCCTATGGCCGCTACCCGATCCCAGAGTTTGGCTTAAGCCTGGGAGTTTGGTTTGGACGTCGAGAAGGCCGCACAGGTCACTGGCTGCGTTGGTGGGATGATCAGGGCCAATTGTTGCTCTGGATCGAAGAACGCTATGCCCAAGCTGAACAGGCACGGGAACAGGCTGAACATCAAGCTGAGCAAGAACATCAACGAGCTGAGCAAGAACGTCAAGCCAGAGAAGATGCTGAATATCAAGCTGAGCAAGAACGCCAAGCGAGAGAAGACGCTGAGCGTCAAGCGGATCAAGAACGCCAACGGGCTGAACGATTGGCTGAGCGGTTGCGGGCCTTGGGATTGGATCATCCTGACTCAGGAGCTGATCCCGCTTGAGCAGCAGGTGGATCGCGATGAACACACCCTCCCGATCACGGATCCTTTGTTTGAGCAACGGACATGGAGAAGATCAAGTGGCTGTCCGGATCGTGCAAAAGCTGATTGAGCAAGGGGTTGAAGTGGTTGCCCTGCCGATTGTTGGCGAAGGCAATGCTTACCGACGTTTAGGGATCCCTTTACTCGACGCGGTTCAGACCATGCCCTCTGGCGGTTTTATTTACGAAGATTTTCGGCAATTTTGGCGGGATCTGCGCGGAGGCTTGATCGGGTTAACGGGACGGCAACTGCGCCAAATTCAGGACCAACGATCTCAGGTGGATCTAGTTTTAGCCGTCGGGGATATTGTGGTGTTGATCATGGCCTGGTTAAGTCAAGTCCCCTTCGCCTTTGTGGGAACGGCCAAGTCAGACTACTATTGGCGCGATGAACAAGGACCGTATCATCCCGATTGGATCCCTTGGTTACCCTGGATCCCGTGGACCCACTATCGCTCCGACTATCTCCCCTGGGAACGCTGGCTCATGCGACGATCCACCTGCCAAGGCGTTTTCCCCCGCGACACCTTAACTGCCAAGAACTTACAGCGTTTCCGGATCCCCGTTTTCGATCTGGGCAATCCTATGATGGACGATCTCACCATTCCTCCCGATCCGATCCCTCTCCACAATCAGATTGCTCCGGATCGTCCAGCCGTATTGCTCTTACCGGGATCCCGTCCTCCGGAAGCCTACCGCAACTGGCACAAACTCGTAACAGTTGTTCAACATCTTCCCCCAGATGTAATCGCCTACGCCGCCATTGCCCCCAGCTTGTCCGAGGCGATCCTCACCCAACTCCTGCCCTCCTCTAGTCGCAGGATCCCATTGATCACGAACCAATTTGGGGCCTGTGCCCATCGCGCTGATGTGGTCCTGGCTATGGCTGGCACCGCAACCGAGCAATGTGTTGGCTTAGGTAAACCCGTTGTCACCCTCGCTGGTGAAGGCCCTCAGTTCACCTACCGTTTTGCCGAAGCCCAAACCCGTCTACTTGGATCCTCGATCTATCTCACTCCTCCAACCTCAGCTGCCACCGTCATCCAACACCTCCTTAAACGCCTTCAAGAGGATCCCTGTTTTCAAGCTGAGCTCCAAGCCCACGGGCAAACCCGCATGGGATCCCCTGGAGCCAGTGAACGGATTGCTCAACAGATCTGCACATGGCTGCCCACTTACCGATCCAATGATCTGAAAGGGGAGAGGGCGGAGGGGTGGGACGGATCGGCAAGGTAGCGCTCAACCAGGATCAGAGCAACCAGATCGTCGTAGGGGTGGGGGGGAACTCGGAGTCCTCGTGGGAGCAGGCGGTTCCAGCCCTGGGGACGGTAGTAATCCCAAAAGCGCTGCTGGGCTTCGAGGGAGCTGTTGCGTTCATCGACAAAAACAATTGGGCACGTGGGGAATCTGTCGATCAGGTGTTGCTGCCAGTGTTTTGCTGTGGTTTGGTTGCCTAATACGATCACCTGAAACGGGGATCGCCTCCAAAGCTCTTGAACGTGATCGGTGGCCGTTACTGAGGAAACAACCTCTCGATGCAAAGGGATCCCTTGAGATCCTGACGGAATCGATCCATCCTCAGCAAGCTCAACTTGGATCAAGGCTAGGCCACATTTATCTCGACCGGGATCAAAGCCCAAGATCTGTGTGGATCCTGGGGAGGGTAGGGAGGACGTTTCAGAAGGTGTCATGGGAAACTCAAGGATTGGAAGTAACGGACGTTCATCACTGGATTCTCTAGATCTGATCTGGATCGAGACCTAATTCCCGCAGTTTTTGGGCAATATGCTCAGATCGTTGGCGCTCCAGCTCAGCCTGGTGTTGTGCAGCCTCGGCTCGTTGGCGTTCTGCCTCAGCTTCCTGTTGTGCAGCCTCAGATCGTTGGCGTTCTGCCTCAGCTTCCTGTTGTGCAGCCTCAGATCGTTGGCGTTCTGCCTCAGCTTCCTGTTGTGCAGCCTCAGATCGTTGGCGTTCTGCCTCAGCTTCCTGTTGTGCAGCCTCAGATCGTTGGCGTTCT
>CAZONZ010000021.1:2631-19274 GCA_964581005.1 uncultured bacterium | reverse complement strand
TGAGCATGGGGAATCACAAACCCGAAAGAAATAAGCAGTCATGCCAGCAGCGACAATTCTCTGCATGAACAATCTTGCTTCCGGGGAGTTACGGTATCGCTCGTCAAGAGATAAAGCATACTGAAGATCATCCCAAGTAATGATTCGTTGATAATAGCCAAAGAAGCAATGGGTTTCGATCTTGATTTGATCAAGCAGGCTTTTGGCTTCACTTGGATGGCAAAGGTGAATGGAGCAGAAGCACATGAGAGCTAGGAAGGTTTTTAAATGCAAGCAAGGAACAGCATACACTCTACAAAATTAGTATGCAAGTGTCATTGCTTAGTAATTGCTATAAGGATTAGCCACAATTATTGAGAAATCTGGAGAAAAACTATTCTAAGCTATGGTTGCTTTTACGAGTTTCAGTCTTTCCTCGGTATAGAATTACACGAACAGAAATATCATTCATTTATGAATCAAGCTAAGTTCAATTGGACATTCGATTGGATAATGGAGTTCTCAATTACAAGGTTGGAGTAGAAGCAACCCTATAAGTTGTGTTCTATATCCAAGATCTGAACTTCACCTGATCCTATTGCATCTGCAAGTTTATCTATGAGCACAATATCCTCATCAAGGTACTGCCTTTGCTCAATAAGATCGAATAAGTAAGTTTCTTGCTCATTGCTCATTGCTCATTTTACCAGAAGCTAAGATCTCTTCAATAAGTTGCGATAGGCTAAGGCTGTTCATATTGCAATCTTGGGTAGAAGGGCACTCTCTCCGTATTCTGTCTCATGGATAACAAAAAAAGACTGTATAAAAAGCGTGATTTTGAACTATAACCTCAGCTAATATGCTGATCTCCTGTCTCAAACAAAAGGCGTAGACCTATAGAGCCTATGCGGGATCTTGCTCAAGATCCCGACTGGAGTTAAGTTTCAGGGCATTGTCCCTGGATCCCGTTCAATATCAGAAGAAACAAAAAGCAAGTTAGATCTTGAGTGAGGATCTAAAGACACGCAGGGATCTGTACAGTAAAGCAGGTAACTTGAGACTGGCTGACTACCTGAAGTTGGGCACCAAGCAGTTCAGCGGCCTTCCGTGCCAAAGGTAGTCCTAGACCTGTTCCACCTTGATTAGATCGATCTAGAGCAGTCACGCGGTGAAACTTCTCAAAGATCTTAGGAAGATGCTCCGGTGGAATTTCAACCCCTGTGTTAGAGACTCGGATCACAAGCTGATCTGCTACTAGCTCTACCTCAATGCTAATCTGCTCCTGTCGAGGTGTATATTTTAAGGCATTATTAATTAACTCACTCACGATCCGTGTGAGTAGATGGGAATCCGTTGTGATCTCAGTCATTTGCTCAGGACATTGACAGTTTAGGGTTAGTTCCTGTTCTTGGCAGCGAAGTCTAAATGGTTCTAATAACTCCTGTAACCAAGATTGAACATGAACAGAATCTATCTTTAGAGTTTTGGATCCAGACTCAAGCCGTTGTAAATCTAGGAGATCATTTACAATATTAAGCTCTTTATTCCATTCATACTCCAATATATTCAAGTATTTTGACTGCCGAGCATTGGGATTAGTTTGTTTCAACATAGCCAATGCAACTTTCATCGTTGTTAAGGGTGTTCGCAGCTCATGAGAAACCAGGTTGAGAAAGTCTTCTTTGACTTGATTCAGCTCTCGTAGCTTTTCAATCTGATCTTGTACTGATCGGTAAAGTCTGGCTTGCCTAACTGCAATCGAACATTGATTCGCTATTTGCTCAATGAGTCGGATCTCTAACCGCTCAAATCCTTGACTAGGTGGACGAAATGCAAGAAGGAATCCAATCAATTGTTGACTGGGAAAGAGTGGACAGACTAAGATGCTTTGTCTTCCCCAAAGTGGATGATCAGTCGAGAAAAGAACCGATTCACCTCGCTCCATCTGTTCAAGTATATTCGGTTCTACTAAAACCTCACGCCCTTTCGTTGAGGTACTAGTTGTTGCCTCATGCATGACAATGTACTGACTTCGATCTAGAGTCAAAACAGCAATATTACATCGATACAACTGTAGTCCTAGGCTGACCTCGTGGACCACTGACTCTAGAATCTGGGTCTCGTCTAAACTGGATCGAACTTCATCACTAATGAGACGAAGTAACTCCTCGTAATCTACCATTTGCCGGAGTTGGCTATTGCGTACTTCAACTTGATAGAGAAGTTCTTCGTTTGCTGACTGTAGCTCTTTAAGGAGTAAAGCCTGTTGCACTGCTATCCCAACATGTTCTGCAATCTGGATTATTAGATCAATTGACGAGGAGGACCAATGGTGAGCTCGCGTACAGTGATGTAGTGTAATACCTCCCCAAAGTTTCTCTCCAATGAAGATTGGAACTACCAGCTCAGATCGTATTCGTAAATCATTAGTGATTTGACAAGGGGGAGACTGATCAGAGCAACTGTCATCAATGCAGATAACATTTCCGTGCTGAAGATCGTTATAGCAAGTTTCCTCTATAGAGAAGGTATTTATTCCTTCAGAGCTCAAAGAAAACTCAACTTGGGAAAAAGATTCTGAATGTATATCTCTTCTGGAGCTATCTTTAAAAGAGAATATCAAAGCTTGATCGACATCAAATAACTTCCGAATATCTGTGACTATAGTACTTAATAGTAGATCTAGATTTTGTGAATGGCGAATCCCTTGGTTGATTTGATTCAAGATCTGAGCTTGTTCCAGCTGATTCATCTGAAGTTGTGACGCACGTTTTTGCTCAGTGATATCTCTGAAAAAGACGGATAGGCCCCCATCCTCTATAGGATAAGCATGTACCTCGTACCAGGATTGAAAAGGATCGTAATATCCTTCAAACACCTGAGGTGTTCGGTGATCCATACAATAGTGATATGTATAACAAAAAATTGTGTTGATAGCATCAGGGAAACACTCCCAAAGATTGCGCCCCACAAGATCTTCTCTGCGAATTTCTACAGTACAAATAAACTGGTGATTACAGTACATAATCTCCCATTCCTGGTTAACTGCAAAACAAGCCTCAGTAATGCTGTCTAAAATAAATCCTTTTTCCCGATATACTCTTTCCAACTCGATCTGATTCTGGATCCGGTCTGAGATATCTCTGGTTAAACTCAAGATCTTAGGAGGTTCTCCTGAACAAAGCTCATTGATCACCTTTGAGTTAGTTTCAACCCATACGTAAGATCCATTTTTACAAAGGAAACGATAGACAACGGTAAAGGGATCCTGATTTTCCAAGATAAATTCATGGCTAAATCTTGTATACTCAAGATCATCGGGATGAAAGAAATCATAGGCTGATCGACCTACTAGCTCGCTCGGTTCATATCCAAACAATCCACGACAAGAAGGAGATACATAAAGATTAACCCCTTCTAAGCTATGAAGCATGATCACATCAATCGAATTTTCTGTCAGCAGTTGAAAGCAATCCAAACAGTGCTGAAAGGGTGCATCTTGTGGATCAGTTGTGGACTGATACATCTCGTAATAAATTTGAGACAGGTAATCTCGCTCAATAACACCTAAGATCGTCTCCCCGTTGTCATCCAGAACTACCATAAATTCGATTTGCTGCTGATGCATATACTTGAGCAGTGCAAAAGGATCAGAGTAATCTTTGGCAGCAAAAAAAGAAGGATTGGTTAACTGTGCTTCACCAACAGTTAGGTGTAAAGATTCTTTCTCTGCAATAGTAGCAACAATATCTGCCTCAGTCAGGATCCCGATGACCCACTGGTCTTTCATGACCACAGCATAGTTGGATGAGTGATCACTAGAGTTTTGCTGAGTTATTCGCTTTACAGCTGACAAGAAGGAATCAAAAGAAATGAGTTGTAAAGCTTGAGTGTTGATCAAGTCTTGAAGTGAAGGTGCTGATAAAAACATAAGGATCGTTCCCTGCTCAACGCCAGAAAATACCGGTCAAGATTAGCCTTGTTTAGTAAAGAGGCTAAAGGTCGATATAGTCGGATAAGGGCTCAAAGCTTCAGAATACAGGGAACGTACTCAGCTACATCTCAGCATAAGACTCTAGATTAAGAATGTCAATGCACGCATAGCCGAGATTGACTCAAATTTTGCCGATCTAGTAGTAGGCCGCAGGCAAAGTAAGCGAGATTACACGATTTTTCCCTGTATTTTTAGTTACAGCTTAGAATCGTTTTCTCTTTTTACCTCTGGTGTAACATTCTCAATATAATCATTCCATTCACAGCTGATTCATCGACGAACATCAAGTCCCTGCGCCGCAGGGACTAGCGATTTCACTCCTTCAAGCTAATTTGACTAAAGCTTGCTGAACCAGGAATTGGAGAGAATAAGATCGTATTCGGGCACCCGATCGATCTAATGCTAGCCCGACCTAGTACCTCAGACCACTACTCATTAGCCAGAGGACTGCTGATCGTAAGCCTGCCAGGACAGATCGAGGATACTGTCGAGGATCGCAGCTGCAACAGTAGGGCCTCCTTTCCGACCCTCGGTGCGAATGTGGGGGATCATGGAGTCTGACAATTCTTGTTTCGCTTCGACAATGTTGATGAATCCCGGCGGAACCCCGATCACCAGAGCAGGTGCTACTTCCCGGTTGAGGATCATGCGGACGAGACTTGACAAGGCGGTTTGAGATTGACCGATCACAAAGATCGCTTCTGGGTACCGTTGGGCTAGGGTTTCTAGACCCCAGGCGGATCGGGTTTTGTCGCGTTGGGGTCGAGTGACGGCTTCAGTGGCGCAGTAGAGGGGATTGGCGAAGGTATTTTGGATCGACATGGCCGTGCCGACTCGGACCATCGGTTCATCGACAACGATCGTCGTTCGAGCTGCTAGGGCTGCCGCACCCGCTTGGAGAGCTTCGTTGGAGAAACGGATCAGGTTCAAGTATTCAAAATCAGCCGTCGTGTAGATCACTCGACGAACCACCTCATATTCAGCAGGGGAGAGCTCATGCTTGCCAACCTCATGATCAATGATCTGAAGGCTTTCTGCGTCTGTGACATGCCACTCCATTGCTGCTAACCTCGCCTAGTGATGTGAATGGATCCTCAGGGCAGATCGGAGCTTACCCCACGAGCCCCAACGTTGCCTAGTTGTTATTGTGCCGTTATTTCGGACCTTTGGGTGCAGCAAGATTGAGATTGATCACAGGAAACCTCCCCAAAAGCTGATGATGCGGTCAGGGCAGGAAGGGAAAGCTTGTGTTAGTCTCCTGATCAGTTTTGTTCGGTGATGATGTTTCTTAGGGATCTGAAGATCCTTTGGGATCAATGCAATCAAGATTTCAGCAACTGAGGCACTATCTCGATAACCAGGAGTTGATCTTTCCTGCCTTGGTGGGGCTGGGCTTCCTGCTGCGGCTGGCTCTCTCCCCATTTGGAACCTATCAAGGGGACTTTCATACCTGGATCGGGTGGGCGGATCATGTGGGCACAGTTGGTCCCGGTGAGTTCTATGCCAATGACTATTGGTGTGATTATCTTCCAGGCTATATTTATGTGCTCTGGCTCTTGGATACTTTGCACACCTTGACCTCGCTCCCAACCAGCATCTTGTTCAAACTGCCTGCCAATCTTGCCGATGTGGGGATCACGTTTCTGATCGTTTGGACCTTGAGCCAGGTCACGTCTTTCCAGCGAGCTCAGTGGGCCGGTTTAGCCTATCTGTTTAATCCCGCAGCGCTATCGAATTCAACTCTCTGGGGCCAAGTGGACTCATTCCATGCCTTGCCCTTACTGATCTCACTGCTACTCGCTGTGCGGGAGCGCTATACGCTGTCAGGGATCGCGGCTTCAGTGGCCTTTATGATCAAACCCCAAAGTATTGTGATCTTCCCCATTTTGTTGTTACTCGCAAGCCGACCTGTTTTGAATCTGAAGTTGTCCTGGCGCGATCGATTGATCCGAGCTGCGCAGGGATTGGCTGGGTTTAGTGTCGCTGGCTTTTTGATAGGGTTTCTGATCGCTTGGCCCTTTATGGTGCATGTGATCTCAGGCCAACCGATTCCTTTAGCATTTTTAGGCTTTCTCCAGTTTATTCAGGATCGGTTTAATACCGCTTATCACCAGTACGAATATGCATCCCTAAACGCCTTTAGCTTTTGGGGAATGATTGCGATGTGGAAAAGTGATCAGATTACGTTTTTAGGGATCACGTATAAGAACTGGGGAACACTGATCTTTGCCTTCTTCTATGCCATCGTTTCGGGGGGATTGATCCTGAATGAGCTTGGCAAACATGATCAATGGCAGCAGTGGGTTAGGGGTTGGAGTAAAAGATTTAGGAAGCGATTGAACCAGGGATCAGATGACTCCTTAGATCTCGATCGTTCTTCCGATCAAACCCTGAATGGATCGCAAAGTACTTGGGTCGAGCAACCGTCTGATCACTCCCTCACCATTTCATCTTCTGAATCCTCTTCAGCCTCTACACCCCTTCTTGATGCTTCTGATTCTGGAGCCGATCAAGTATCCAACCCATCAAACTATCGATCCTTTGATCAAACTGTTTTAACCGCTGGAACCCTGATCTTTTTTGCCCTTTTCCTTGTAGTCACTCGTGCTCACGAACGTCATCTCCTACCCACGATCGTCTTCTTTAGCCTGATCGCTTGGCAATCGCGCCGTTACTGGGTTTTCTACGGGGTAACCTCTGTGATCTATGCGATCAACATGAGCTACGCCTTTACTCGCCTGCGCCGGATCGATTTAGGGATCTTGGAACGCATCATGGATCCTTTGGTAATTGCTTGCGCTTCCCTCTTAATCGTGATCTTTTTGCATCTTTTGGTTGACTACGTTCGCCGCTGTCTATCGATCACCCCTCAAACCAGGCTTGCACCTTCACCGGGTCTAGATCCCGGATCCTTTCCAGCACCTGATCAGCCCCTGCTTGGCGTAGACGAGTAGAAAACTGAATTTGCGACTCCGGCTGATCCCAAAGATGCGGCGGAATGATCCCAACCCCACACCATTGATACTGGGGGGCCTGCTGCCGTGCCCGTACCAACGCAAGCATATCGGCATTCGTATCCCCACAATAGATCGCAGCATTGATCTCCATTTGATGGAGTTGAGCTAACTGGTTCACAACCCAGATCAATCCTGTTGGATCCGGCTTTTCAGGTCCATCTTCCATTGCAAACAGAACCGGATCAATAATCCCCAGACGTCGGCTTAAAACATACAAGGCTGAACTACGATTTGCCCCGCTGAAAAAACCCCACAGGATCTCAGCCTTTGTCAATGTTTGGAAGAAATGGCGATCAACCAGCAAGGGTTCTGTTGTCACATAGCCATCCCAGTGATCCGGATCTTCGCTTTGGCCTCGATAGCGGTTTTCAAAATACTCAACGATCCGGTCTAGATCCAGATCAAGATCCTGGCGTTGCTTCCCTAGCTTTTCGGCCCATCGGTAGATTAGTTCCTGCGATCCGAGCCAGTCGTTATTCCAGAGTCCTTCTTGTTTAAGCTGATCGATCTCGATCATGCTGGGGCGATAGGGGTGATCCAGCAAAGTCTGGGTAAAGGCTTCGACCGTATCGGCTAAAGCCCGTCGATAGGAGTGACTCACATCTCGGAGCACCCCGTCAATGTCGAACACCACTGCAATTTTCATAGAGTAAGCCCTTGAGAATGGCCGGAAAAAGCTAGAATGGCTAATTGTCCCATGACTAGCCCTCGATACGAACTGAGTATGACGACAGAAGAGCGGATCTCTAAATTTGCCCTCAAAGCCCTTTGGCTGGACAATAACTTGGCCATTGCTGTGGATCAGCTGGTGGGCAAAAACCGCAGCCCCCTCACCCATTACTTCTTTTGGCCCCGCGATGACGCTTGGGAGCAACTCAAGTCTGAGCTTGAAGCGAAAAGCTGGATCTCCGAAATTGATCGGGTGCAGCTCCTGAACCGTGCAACCGAAGTGATCAACTACTGGCAAGGGGAAGGTCGCAACCGATCGATCAACGATGCTCAGGAAAAGTTCCCGGATGTTTTGTTTGCGGGCAACTCCTGATCCTCCTGTCTCCTGCTTCAGCCAAACGCCGATCTAGCCTCATCGGATCCCTAGGCTGTGGGTTGAAGTCGGGGTAACAGGTGCGCTACATTAGCACTCGGACCAAGAGAGTGCTAGCCGTCAGCAACCTCCCTGACCCGCATCATTGGCGGCAGCCGTGTTTGCCTGGGGGCAGACCATCAAAATTTGGATCAACTGTTTCTGACACGCTCATCAGTAGAGGGTTGAATATGGCCAAAATAGTGACTTTTGACGAAGCGGCCCGTCACGCTCTAGAACGAGGACTCAATCAAGTGGCGGATACCGTTCGCGTCACCCTGGGACCGAAAGGACGCAACGTGGTTCTGGAGAAAAAGTTTGGAGCGCCAGAGATCGTCAATGATGGCGTCACGATTGTTAAAGAGATCGAACTGCCTGACCCACTCGAAAACACAGGCGCTCAACTGATCCGCGAAGTGGCCGCCAAAACCAACGATCTGGCTGGAGATGGCACCACCACAGCAACGATCCTGGCCCAGGCCATGGTCAAAGAGGGGATGAAGCTGATCACTGCCGGAATTAATCCGGTGATGGTGCGGCGGGGGATCGAAAAAACCGTAGCCAAATTGGTGGCCGAGATCGCTAACCTGTCCAAGCCTGTCGAAGATCGCAAAATGATCAAAGAAGTAGCTTCTATCTCAGCAGGCAACGATCCAGACGTGGGCGAGATGATCGCTGCAGCCACCGATAAAGTGGGTCGGGAAGGCGTGATCACCGTCGAAGAATCCAAGTCGCTTGTGACTGAACTGGATGTCGTCGAAGGGATGCAATTTGATCGAGGCTATATCTCTCCCTACTTGATCACCGATCCAGAGCGAATGGTGGCTGAATATGAGTCGGCTTTGCTGCTGATCACCGATAAAAAGATCTCCTCGATTCAGGAATTGGTTCCGGTTTTGGAGAAAGTGGCGCGAGCAGGGCGACCGTTGTTGATCATTGCTGAAGATCTGGAAGGGGAAGCTCTGGCCACTCTCGTGATCAATCGCCTTCGAGGGGTTCTCCCCGTGGTAGCCGTGAAAGCTCCTGGGTTTGGCGATCGGCGCAAAGCCATGTTGGAAGACATCGCTATCTTGACAAGTGGGCAACTGATCTCGGAAGAACTGGGCTTGAGGCTTGATGCTGCCGATCTCGACATGCTCGGATCAGCCCGCAAAGTTACGGTTACCAAGGACACCACCACGATCGTCGCTAGTGGAGACACCAAGCCCAACGTGGACAAACGGATCGCTCAGATCAAGCGGCAGTTGGAGGAGACGGATTCAGAATACGATCGGGAAAAATTGCAGGAACGGATCGCCAAACTATCCGGTGGTGTTGCTGTGATCAAAGTTGGCGCTGCGACCGAGACCGAACTGAAAAGCCGCAAGCTCCAGATCGAAGATGCCCTGAATGCCACACGAGCCGCGATCGAAGAAGGGATCGTTCCAGGGGGTGGGGTGACCTATCTGCATCTGGCCAAGCAAGCTGAGCAGATCGTAGCCGGATTTTCAGCCGAAGAGCAGGCTGGAGCCAAGATTGTCTTCAAGGCATTAGAAGCTCCCAGCTACCACATTGCCGCCAATGCAGGTCTGGAAGGATCGATCATTGTGGAGCGGATCCAGGAACAAGCAACGGGGATCGGTTACGACGTCATGACCAATGCCATGGTAGATATGATCGCCAACGGGATTGTCGATCCTGCTAAGGTCACCCGTGCAGCCTTGCAAAACGCAGCCTCGATCGCGGGCATGTTCATCACAACCGAAGTCCTGGTAGTCGAGAAACCGGAACCTGAACCCCCAGCTTCTGCTGGTGGGCCTCCTGGCATGGGTGGCATGGGCGGTATGGGTATGGGCGGTATGGGCATGGGTGGTATGGGTGGCATGTTCTAAGGATCGGCGTTTGCTCGATCGAGGCCAATATTGATCTGTTCTCCCAGCAAGAGGGCCAACGAACTGAGCCACAGCCAGAGCAGGAGCACAATAAAGGCCCCCACCGTTCCATAGATCTGATTGTGACGAGTCGAGTAGCCCACATACACCCGCAGCCCTGACGTTGCGGCCAACCAAATCAAACTGGCACAGATCCCGCCCGGTAAGAGTGGGATCTGCTTTTTACGATGACTGGGACCGTAGCGATACACGATCATGCAAGACAGGGTGATCAAGGCGAGGGCAATGGGCCAATCCAAAACATCCCAGATCCAAAGGAGGACAAAGCTAACTGGATTTAGTCCCACCGAATTAGCCCGTTCCGCAATCTGGCGCAGCACTTCCCCACTCAAAAACACTCCCGCACAGGCCATTCCCCCTAATACGGATAGCCCAATCATCATGACCGTAGCGATCAACCGCCGTTGCCACATGGATCGCTGCACCCGCCGTGGCACCCCATGACTCAGATCCAACGCGATCATGGCAGCATTGACAGCTCCAGAAGCAGCCCAAATGGTGATCAAAAAACTGAGCGAAAATAATCCTCCATTGCGGCCATAACTGATCGCTCGAACGTAGCCCTCTACCAACTCAACGGCTGACTCCGGCGCAATCTCTCGGAGCCGATTCATGATCCCTTCGTAAACTGTTTCAGGAGCTGTGAATAATCCGATCGCTGTCAACACAGTCAAGATCAGGGGGAAAATCGCCAACATCCAGTTATAGGCCATCTCTGCCGCCAACCCATGCAGCCGATGCTGACGCGCATTTTTTACAGCGGTCCGTATCGCCAAAACCCAGGGCTGAACTCGCTGGATCAAGCTCAGAAGGAATTGCTTTATCGAAACCGGAGTGATCACAGCCTATAGTCTGAATAGGTTCTTGAATATGATTGAGATCTCGCCCGTCAGTTGCACCGACAGTATAGCGGTTTCAGCGAATCATACGTGCCAAAATGAGGGGGGTCAATCGCTGGAGGACAGGGGGCTCTGCAGCCTTAGCAAGAATATAGACCCCATCCTCAGCAAGATGCAGGCGAACCCCTCACCCCGATCACCCTCAAGCCAGATGCATCGCCAACACCGATCGAGTCGCTCGCCGCACCCGGCACCGGATCGTTTCATGGCCCAACCGCGTACAAGCCTCATACCGATGACACCCTGAGAAACCGTAGTACTGCCCCTCAACGTCTAACACGTCGATCGGTTCCTGTAGGCCAATGGTCTGGATCGACTCCATCAATGCCTCAACTTTGGCTGGATCTGTCTGCCGAATCAAAGGTCGCCGGATCTGATCCAAAGGGATCTCCATGACTCTAGCTGCCATAGCGTGAATTGCCTCTCCATGATCAATATCCCTAAATCATACTCATTACGACTACGGCTTGCAAATACGCTCCGAAATAACAACAAGGGCCTAGCCACAGGCCAGACCCTTGAGGGGGAAAGATGCTTGCCGATCCGAGAGATGGACAGGATCCAAACGAGTGGACCCGCCATGATCCGCATCGATCAATCATCACAACCGATCATCCCAACTGGAGAGGAGCGCGGGATCAGGCAAGACCCACATCGATCCCTGGCTTACCTGTGGCCAGCTCAACCTTGAGGATTTGGCCACCCGACTTCTGGATCCGTTGCTGTTCCTTGAACCAGTTTTCGTAAGGAACCAGCTTGGTGAAGTAGGTATTCTGTAATTCACGCTGTGTGCGGATCCGAGTCTGACTGGGCACACAAGCAGTCACTTTGAACATGCGCATCGTTATCGCCCCATTCAACGAGTCAAAACAAAGCAAGCAGCAACAGCATCCCATTGCCATCGATCCATCAGCCTGATCCCGACTGGCCTGCACAGGATAGGCCACTGCACTGCCAAGGATCCGCCTCGTGATCTCAAAAATGTTCTCAAAAGGATCTCAAAAGGATCTCAACTCTCAACACGGACTCAAAACGGACAGCTTGCCCCAGAAAGCTCGCGCACCTAACGACCCAGCGGGTCTTGCAGCAACACCAGATCCCTGTCGCAGACTGTCCGTCTTGATCGATCCACCGGCAGAGGATCTCAACCGACTGGATTCAGTTCAGCAGGAGTTAACTCAACCCAACTAGCTCAGGCCAGAGCAGATGTAGTCGAAGTAAACACCCATTTCTTTGCCAGCATCTGCACCCACCAGAGCAGCGGTGACTTCTTTCATCGCTTGGATCGCTTGGATGGTTGCACCCACGGGCACACCCAGGGAGTTGTAGGTTTCCTTGAGGCCGTTGAGAACGCGCTCATCCAGGATCGAAGGATCGCCAGCCAGCATCGCGTAGGTAGCATAGCGGAGGTAGTAGTCCATGTCGCGGATGCAAGCAGCATAGCGACGGGTGGTGTACATGTTGCCACCGGGACGGGTCAGATCGGTGTAGAGCAGAGCCTTAGCAGCTGCATCCTTGACGATGGTGGACGCATTGGCAGCAATGGTGCCAGCCGCACGAACGCGCAATTCACCAGAACCGAAGAAGCCCTTCAGTTTCTCGATCGCGGAGCCATCCAGGTACTTGCCTTGGACGTCGTAGCTATTGATAACAGCGGTAACTGCGTCTTGCATGATCGTTTCCTAAATTCCTGTTTCAGTGATCAAAGGCATCAGTCAAACCAACGGGCAATCATAGACCATGATCGTCATGATCGTCCGAGCGAGGGGGTAGGGCTTAGCCCATTGCACCTACAACGAAGTCGAAGTAGTAGCCAGCTTCAGCAGCATCTTCACCAGAGAGCAGGCTAGCAGCGACTTGCTTCATTTGGCGAACGCTCTCAGCCACAGCGGGGATCGGGGTGCCGAGGGAGTTGTACATTTCCTTCACACCCACCAAGCCGATCTCTTCGATCGGGGTGACATCGCCAGCAATGACGCCGTAGGTGACCAGGCGCAGGTAGTAGTCCATGTCGCGCAGGCAGGTGGCGGTCATTTCCTCACCGTAGGCATTGCCACCCGGAGAAACCACATCAGGACGCTTTTGGAACAGCTGATCAGCTGCTTGCTTCACGATCCGCTCACGGGAATCGGTCAGAACTTGGGCGATGCGCAGACGGCGCTCACCGGAAGTCACAAAGGACTTGATCCGATCCAATTCGCCAGGGCTCAAATAACGCGCTTCGGCGTCTGCATTCACAATGGATTTCGTGACAACGCTCATGGATATCCATCCTCAAGTCGATTTTTCTTAAAGAGTATGTTGAGCATACCCGCAAGATATTTTCGGCGATGACAGCCCTTCCCCAGCGATCTCGTTACAGATCTTAATCGGATCCCCAGAAATCTCTCAGCTCCGAGGGGGTAGGTCTGAACTGGGCAAGACGCTAGGGTAAGGGTTTGGGCTCTGAGCTCCAGCTAGGTTGGCAGGATCGGCTCTGACTCATGATGATGAAGGAATATCACACCAGCGTTACACTTGTTAAGATGTGGGGACCGATCCAGTCCTGGCATGATCCGGTTGATCCACCTCCGATTTGCGGTCAAGCTAAGTCCCAGTAGTCTTGCGTGATCAGGACTGAGGGATCGCAGGGGAGGGATTCCGTCCAGGATGTGTGTATTCCGTTGAGGGCAGTATGGGAAGTCAGAGCGTCTCCAATGATCGTGATCAGCTGATTCGAGCGACAGCAGCAGATGGCAAGATCCGAGCCGTGGGGTTGGTCTCCACCACAGCTGTAGCAGAAGCACGACGACGACACCGACTCTCCTATGTGGCCACGGTGGCTCTGGGGCGGGCCATGAATGCAGGTTTACTGTTAGCGGCAAATTTAAAGAAACGCCAATCCCGGATCAGTCTCCAAATTCGGGGTGATGGGCCGCTAGGACAGATCTGGGTGGATGCAGGCCAAGATGGAACCGTAAGGGGATATGTCCAAAATCCTGCGATCGAGTTGCCCTTAACCGAGGGCTACAAGCTAGATGTGGGTCAGGCGGTGGGACGCTACGGCTACATGCATGTGTTGCGCGATGATGGGTTTGGGATCCCTCACACGAGTGCCACAGAATTGGTGTCCGGTGAAGTGGGGGATGATCTGACCCGCTATTTAGCCAATTCGGAACAAACGCCTTCGGTAGTGTTATTGGGCGTCATGATCAATACCCAAGGAGTCCAAGCAGCGGGTGGCGTTTTATTGCAGTTAATGCCGGGAGCTCCTCCAGAGTTGATCCCAGAAATTGAGTGGCGACTGAGTGGGGTTGAAGAATTTACGCCTTGGTTAGCAGAGGGTCAGGATCTAGCAACGATCTTACAGAGTCTTTTAGGTGATCTGGATCTAAAGATCTTACCCAGCTCAACCGCAATCCAGTTTCATTGTCAGTGCAGTGCCAAACGAGTCAAAGGAGCTCTGAAGATCTTAGGGGTCGATGAACTGGCAGATATGTTAGTGGAGGACAAGGGAGCTGAGGTGACCTGTCACTTCTGCAATGAGGTTTACCAGATCTCTGAGATCGAGTTGGGTGAAGTTCTGGAGGAAGTTCGAGCCAGTCAACAAAGTTTTGCGCCTGTTCAATAGCTGTTCAATAGATCCCTCAGGTTCTTCAGGCAATTCCGCCACGTTTGCGAGCCTCTTTTCGAGATACGGTAATATTCTTCAATCCGGCTCGGATCAGTTCCTGTTCAACCAGGGCAAAGAAACGCTGCCGATCTCCTCCTCTGACCACAGCTAAATGATGCGCTTCAGCTAGGGCGATCGGATAACCAAACCCTTTCTGAACTTGAGCCAACAGAATTTGTATCGCTTGATCAAGTAACTCCCCATCGGTCGCAACCCAGGCTGGGAATTCGATCCGAGCAACTTCTTCTCCTACATGAAGATAGCAGGCGTGAATATGATGGGATCGATAATGCTGCAATAGACGAGCACCACTCCGCCAGATGGGACTGCGTTGACCGGGGGACAGGAGAGCGGACCAGAACGCCCGATCACTCAAGGGCCGAAACGGATTGCAGGGCAAGATCTCGGCATCAGCACAGTGATAGTGACATTCACAACTTAGATAAGGGCATAAACCTAGACGGAAATAGTTGATCACCTCACTGCTGCGGGATGCACTGATATAGCCCACGATCGGGATGCGAGATTTTTGAAGTTGATCATAGGCTTTCAAGATCGGTTCTAGCCAGATTATTTGATCTTCAACGGGGAGAGCATCTAGGGTCCAGTGGATTAGCGATCCATCGACTAAGGCTAACAAAGGTGCTTCGGAGTGATGGGATAAAGCCAGCTGCACGAGTTCTTCAACTTCAGATTGGGTTCGCCGCAGGGACAACATCTCTTCAACTCCCACCCCTTGCCCCCGCCGCAGATCCTGGGATCGGTAAAACAACACGGGCACACTATCCAGGTTCGGCCACTGGGAGCGACCATAATGCAACACCACTCGACCCACATTGATCAATGAGCAATAGGCAATTTCATGATGGCTGGGTACAATTTGGGATCCATCGGTAGCAACCACAGAATGGATCCCGGTTTGGGGCGATTGGGTGGGCCAGGTGTAGGTTTGATCGATGCGAAACTGATCTAGCGATTCTGCCGGAGTGGCCGGACTAAAGATCAACTGCTGCTGCCACTGATCGTAACGATCTTGCCAAGCTTGGGGATGGTCACAGAGTTGATCAAATACCAGCAGAGCCTTTTGCAATCGCTGCTGATTCGCCGTCGCTTCCTGGCTGAGATGCCGACTCAGATCTCCCACCTGAGCCCTGAGTTTAACGAGATCCAGCACCGATCCTTTCACCCTCAGTCGAACGAGACTGTTGCAGTTGGCTGAATTCAGACTCTAATAAGGGGTATTCACCATAGACCTCAGCGCTGTTGTTGGGGCTCTCTTGCAAATGGATCCGGTGTAAGCGCACCCCCAGTTGCCGGATCGGGTCGGTGAGCAGGGCCTGGATCCGCAGCGCAATATTTTCAGCGGTGGGCACCACCTGAGCAAAATACTCAATATCTTTGTTTAAGAAGGTGTGATCAAACGGCTTCACGACCACTTCATCCACCACCTGCTGTAACGCCGTCAGATCCACAATCATGCCTGTGCGGGGATCAATCTCGCCAGTGACCGTGACCTCCAATCCATAGTTGTGGCCATGCCCATTCGGACGAGCGCAAAGACCATAGATCTCCGTGTTGGTCTCCAAGCTCAAATGATCCAGGGCAAGACGGTGGGCTGCGCTGAAATGAGTACTGATGGTTAAATTGGCCTGCATACCTTCTCCTTGATACTCCGCCCACAAATGCGGATCTTCATACAATTTGATCGAGACGAGCGGCAGTGAATCCGCGATCCGTTGCCAGATGGTGTAAGCGATAAACTCCGTGGTTGGCAAGGTTTGCTCAAACTCTGGCCACACCTGATTGAGATAAGCAAAGTTCAGATCGGTAATCACACGGGATCGGAGCACCTGTTTCACCTGGGATAGATTCAAGACCATCCCTTGATCATCCACAGGCCCCGCCAAGCCAACCAGCAATACGTAGTTGTGCCCATGACCGGGAAAGCGAGCCGTGGGACCAAAGCGGGCGAAGTTTTCAGCTTCCGAGAGTTCTGGCAACCAGTACCGATGACTGGCGGCAAACTCAGCTCGTCGAAAAATCGTACAGGATCGTTGCATGGGTGAGAGGAGAGTATCGAATACACCTTA
>CAZONZ010000021.1:0-2531 GCA_964581005.1 uncultured bacterium | reverse complement strand
GAGCATGAAAGAATGTCAGAATAGGAAGCACCTGATCAGCTAGGAGTAGGGAACGGTGGAAGCACGGTACAACCCACAAGCGATCGAGCGCAAGTGGCAAACCCAGTGGCAAGACCAGGGACTCGATCAAGCCCCAGCCACCTTGGGATCGAAGCCCAAGTTTTATGCCCTGTCGATGTTTCCCTATCCCTCCGGCAACCTGCACATGGGACACGTGCGGAACTACACGATCACGGATGTGATTGCTCGCTTCAAGCGGATGATGGGCTTTGACGTTTTGCACCCGATGGGTTGGGATGCGTTTGGTTTGCCCGCTGAAAATGCCGCGCTCGATCGAGGAATCCCGCCTGCAAAGTGGACCTATCAAAACATTGGCAACATGCGGGATCAGCTCAAGCGGTTAGGGCTGTCCTACGACTGGGATCGAGAAGTCACCACGTGTAGCCCAGATTATTATCACTGGACTCAATGGATCTTTCTCCAATTTTTAGAGGCAGGTTTGGCCTACCAACGAGAAGCTTCAGTGAACTGGGATCCTATTGATCAAACGGTGCTAGCGAATGAACAAGTTGATGGTGAAGGTCGATCCTGGCGATCGGGAGCCAAAGTTGAAAAACGCCTCCTGAGACAGTGGTTCTTCAAGATCACAGCGTATGCCGAGCAATTGTTACAGGATCTGAACAAGCTTTCAGGTTGGCCGGAACGGGTCCGATTGATGCAGGAGAACTGGATCGGAAAATCGACTGGGGCACGGGTGATCTTCAAAACCGAAACGGGAGATGAGCTACCTGTGTTTACCACTCGCCCAGATACGCTCTGGGGTGCAACCTTCATGGTGCTCTCACCAGAACACCCGTTAGTTGAAAAACTTACCTCTCCCGATCAAGCTGAGCAGGTTCAAGCCTACTGCCAAGCGGCGGCAGCCAAGAGCGAGATCGATCGAACCGCTGAAGATCAGGAAAAAACAGGCGTCTTCTCAGGCAGCTACGCGATCAATCCGGTCAATGAGGCTCGGATCCCGATTTGGATCGCGGACTATGTGTTGATGGGCTATGGCGAAGGGGCGATCATGGCTGTGCCTGCCCACGATCAGCGTGACTTTGAATTTGCCCGTAAGTTTGATCTACCCGTCCAAGTGGTGGTTCAACCTCCTGATCAAGAACTGGATGGATCAACCATGACAACTGCATGGTCTCACGGTGGGATCATGGTTCACTCTGGTCCTCTCGACGGGATCCCAGCCGGAAAAGATCCAGGTCAAAGTGTACCTGCGGCGATCCAGTGGTTAGAAGAGCAGGGTCGAGGCGAAGCCAAGGTCAACTACCGTCTGCGGGATTGGCTGATCTCCCGTCAGCGCTACTGGGGCTGTCCTATCCCGGTCATCCATTGTCCCAACTGTGGTGTTGTCCCGGTGCCTGACTCGGATCTCCCTGTGATCTTGCCGGAAGAGGTTGAATTCACGGGTCGAGGTCCATCTCCCTTGGCGCAGTTGGAGTCATGGATCCAGGTGAAATGCCCCCAATGCGAAACTGACGCTCGTCGTGAAACTGACACGATGGACACGTTTATCGACTCTTCCTGGTATTTTCTCCGGTTTAGTGATGCGCAAAATCCCGATCATGTTTTTGATCTCGCAAAAGTCAACGGCTGGTTACCTGTCGATCAATACGTGGGTGGGGTTGAACATGCAATCCTGCACTTGCTGTACTCCCGCTTCTTTACCAAAGTGTTGCGGGATCGGGGCTTACTTGACTTTGATGAACCCTTTCAACGCTTATTAACCCAGGGTATGGTCCAGGGGCTGACTTACATCAATCCCAACAAGGGTGGCAAAGATAAGTGGATCCCTGCTGCCAAGATCAAGGATCTGAACGATCCACGCGATCCGGACACGAATGAGCCGTTAGAAGTCTGCTATGCCACCATGTCTAAGTCAAAAGGCAATGGGGTTGATCCAGAGGATGTGTTGAAAAACTATGGTGCAGATACAGCCCGGATGTTTATCTTGTTCAAAGCACCACCTGAAAAAGATCTGGAATGGGATGAGGCCGATGTTGAAGGTCAATTTCGATTTTTGAAGCGGGTCTGGGGCAACGTGGTCGAGTTTACCCAGCAACCTAATTGGGCCGATCGGATTGGCCAAGCTCAAACCCTACCGGAGAGCTTGACTCCTGCCGAAAAAGATCTGCGGCGAGCGATCCACACGGCGATCAAAGAAACGACTGAAGATATCGAAGCAGGCTACCAATTCAATACCGGGATCTCAGAGCTGATGAAGCTGAACAATGCGATCTCGGACTTTAAGCAATTGGATTCCCCGATCTATGCCGAGGGGATCCTGACGCTCCTGAAATTAGTAGCTCCGTTCGCACCTCATATAGCCGAAGAACTCTGGCACAATTTGGGGCATACTGACTCGATCCATCAGCAGACCTGGCCTGTGGCGGATCCCTCTGCTCTAGTTGTAGATACAATCACGATCGTGGTCCAGATCAATGGCAAAGTGCGAGGAACCTTTGAAGCTCCAGCTG
>CAZONZ010000020.1:0-19354 GCA_964581005.1 uncultured bacterium | reverse complement strand
AGGCTTGGGAATCTCCCTGCATACCCGCTAGGGTTGCTGGGAGAGGATGTCAACACACTCCTATGACTGCGGCAAAGATCCGTTAAAATCAATAGAGCTTCGGACTTCTAGAGGCATTTCCTGATCAGGGTCAGAGATAGGATGGCTGGATCTGGGCTTTTCTGGATCGATGGAGTTGTGCTAGAGCAAGAGTTACGATCTGGGGCGTTGGCCGAGCGGTTGAGGCAGCAAACTCATAATTTGCGTTAGGCAGGTTCGACCCCTGCACGCCCCATCTCTTCCTCCGACACTGATCTGACTTTGACGCTCCCCGCCGCACATGGACGGGGATTCTTGGCCCTACCAAGCTGCTGGCCATAACCCGTTAGGCAATTCGACGGCTTGGAGCAGGATCGGCATCCGTTTCTAAGCGAACATTGCCCATAGGCCGAAATTTTAGACGGCTTTGATCGACATCGACTTCGATCAGGTCTCCTGGCTTAAACTCGCTCTCCAGTAGCTTGGTGGCAATGGGGTTCTCGATCTCCCGTTGAATGCAGCGCTTGAGGGGACGAGCACCAAACACCGGATCATAACCAACCTCAGCCATATAATCCTTGGCAGCCTCCGTGAGCTGGATCTTGATTTCCTGATCAGCCAGTAACTTCTCAACGCGATACATCTGTAGAGATACAATCTCGCGGATCTCTTTCTTCGTCAGGGCATGGAAAATGATCAGTTCATCGACCCGATTGAGAAACTCTGGGCGGAAACTATGGCGCAGTTGGGCCAGGACTTCCGTCTTCATCTCCTCATAGCGGCTGTCATCTCCGGCTACTTCCAAGATCCGATCACTGCCAATGTTGCTGGTCATGATAATGATCGTGTTTTTGAAGTCAACAGTACGACCGTGAGAGTCAGTGATCCGGCCATCATCTAACACCTGCAACAGGATATTGAAAACATCCGGATGGGCTTTTTCCACTTCATCAAACAGAATGACTGAGTAGGGACGACGACGCACAGCCTCCGAGAGTTGCCCCCCTTCTTCGTACCCAACGTAACCTGGAGGAGCCCCGATCAGTCGAGATATAGAGTGTTTCTCCATATATTCCGACATATCGATCCGGACCATGGCATCACTAGTGTCAAATAAGAAGCCTGCAAGAGCACGAGCAAGTTCCGTTTTCCCTACCCCTGTTGGTCCTAAGAAAATAAAGGATCCAATTGGGCGATTCGGATCTTTCATGCCAGCTCTAGCCCGACGGATCGAGGCAGAAACCGCAGAAACCGCTTCCTCTTGACCAATCACTTGTTTATGCAAATGATCTTCCAAGTGCAGTAGCTTTTGCCGCTCCGATTCCATCAAACTTTGGACTGGGATCCCTGTCCAACGGGAGACAATCTCGGCAATATCTTCGGCAATAACCTGCTCGCGCAAGAGGGGATTCCCTTCCTGCTGAGCCGCGATCCGAGCTTCTTTTTCCTGGATATGCTGCTCCAGACTCCCCAACTTGCCAAACTTCAACTCAGCAGCTCGGTTGAGATCATATTTTTGCTCAGCTTGCTCGATCTGGAGCTTGACCGAATCCCGTTCAGCTTTGAGAGTCTGGAGTTCTTCTAACCCCTCTTTTTCCAATTGCCACCGGGAGTTCAGTTCCCGCTGTTGCTCATTCAAATTGGCTAGCTCCTGCTCAATCTTTTGAAGTCGATCTTTTGAGGCTGGATCATCTTCTTTCTGCAGCGAAAGTTCTTCCATCTGCAGTTGCATGATCCGCCGATCAATTTCATCCAACTCTACAGGTTTGGAGGTGATCTCCATCTTCAGTTTGGCGGCTGATTCATCCACCAGATCGATGGCTTTGTCGGGGAGAAATCGATCGGAAATATAACGGTTGGATAGGATCGCTGCGGCTACCAGGGCTGAATCTGCAATCTTGACGCCATGATGCAGTTCGTAGCGTTCCTTCAAGCCTCGCAAGATCGAGATCGTGTCTTCCACGGTAGGCTGATCGACGAGAACTTGTTGAAATCGACGTTCCAGAGCAGCATCTTTTTCAATGTACTTGCGGTATTCATCCAGGGTGGTGGCACCAATACAGCGGAGTTCGCCTCGTGCCAGCATCGGCTTCAGTAAATTCCCTGCATCCATCGCCCCTTCGCCCGCACCAGCTCCGACAACTGTGTGCAGCTCATCAATGAATAAAACGATCCGACCTTCCGATTCCATGACTTCTTTGAGTACCGCTTTGAGCCGATCCTCAAATTCGCCTCGATATTTAGCACCTGCGATCAGAGAACCTAAATCAAGAGCAATCACTCGCCGATCTTTGAGCGATTCCGGCACATCCCCACGATTGATCCGTTGGGCCAGACCTTCCACAATTGCGGTTTTCCCTACCCCCGGCTCTCCGACTAAAACAGGATTATTTTTGGTGCGGCGGGACAAGATCTGAACAACACGGCGGATCTCATCATCGCGTCCGATTACAGGGTCGAGTTTACCTTCGCGGGCTGCCATCGTCAGATCGCGGCCATAGCGTTCCAGAGCCTCGTAACGAGCTTCTGGATTTTTGTCCGTTACCTTTTGTTTCCCCCGAATATCCTGGATCCCTGGCTTGAGGTGATCGATGGTTACCCCCAGAGGGGCCAGGGATCGACGCAGGCGCTCATCGCCCACCGCCCCTAGCAATAGATGTTCTACCGAAATGAAGTCATCTTCGTATTCTTTACGAAACTCTTCGGCCCGATCCAGAGCCTGTTCCAGTCCCCGACCTAAATAGAGCTGCTCAACCGTGGCAAGGCGGGGTTGCTGCTGGACAAACGATTCCAGTTTTTTGCGCACGGCCTGAGGATCGATCTCAGCCCGCTGCAAGATCGTGGTGACCAGACCGCCGTCTTGATCGAGGAGGGCGATCAGGAGATGTTCAACTTCTAACTGCTGCTGTTTATAGCTGCGGGCGACATCCTGGGAGCGCACTAAGGCATTCCACGCTTTCTCGGTGAATTGGTTAGGATTTGTTGGCTGCATAGAAATCGGTAGAGACGGTGCAAAGACTAGCGTCCAAAGACTAGTGAGAAGACTAAGATCCTTTTCAATCCTTAGTATAGCAATAGAGATCATCCAAAATTAAGATCAACCCTTGGATTTATCCTCAAGCTGAAATGACCCAGTGAGTGTGAGTTCGGGAAATACGAAATTGGTGGATCGCGGCTCAAACGGTAACCAAGCTAGATCAAGACTGGTGAAGAGATCAATCAGTTAATAAAATTTAGTTGGGTCTAATTTAGATACTAGCCATCTCAATCTCAAGCACATAAGTATCAATCTCCATTCGATCTTGAACCTCGATTGGGCTAGCCATCCCCAGAAACCATGCAGCTACTTCAATTAAGTTTGCTTTTGACTTATCAACTGTCTCTGCCTGTCTGACCACATCTCATTCAGGGCATAGTGAAACACAGACTCTTTTTCTTGTTGAATAATTTCAGTTAGGTTTACCGCTTGTCCTCTTCTGCAGCTCTGGATCTATCTATATGTTAGTCTGCGTTTATCCACGGCAGTTTCATTCTGAAGTTTGGCGATTGACTCCCAAGAGTTGAGTTTTGTAATCGAGATCATGATCGAGCCCTCAAGATCAACAGACGTTAAGGATCTGGCAAGAATTGAGCAAACCAGGTAAAACGGTAGCAGTTTCTCTTGCTGTTTGTTGGATCGAAGGTAGGTATCGAGGTGGTGGATCAAAACGATCGAAACGGTGGCTTTATGGTCGGATTGGTTTCAGGAGCCCTGATCGGTGGGGTGATTGGAGGACTGATTGGGGTGGTGCTGGGGCCGCGCGTGTCTCGGCGTAGTGCTGCTGATTTTGCAGACGACTCTGTTCCCAATCCCTTGCGAGGACAAACGACCGACACTCGTTCTGGATCCTCAGGTCTAGGCTCTGGATCCCAGCCGGAGCTGTCAGGTCAAGATCCTTTTCCACCTCAGAGTAATGGGGGGGGCAAGATCTCAACGGAGGAAGGTGACAATGCCTTGCTTCGAGCTAAAGAGACACTAGAAGCCAAGATTATCGAATTAAATGCCTCGATCCAGGACATGCGGACCCAATTGCTAGCTCAAGATCAGCACCCTCCGGATCAATCCTCTCAGGCCCAGTCCTCTCCCCAACCACAATCTCCTTCACGCAGATCCAGCTAGGGAGATCCATCAAGATGCTTTACAGGAGAGAAAACAGTCTAACTAGCTGTTGCCAAGCGTTCGGAATATTCACCGACCGACATTAAACGCCAATTGGGTTGATCTCCATTCGCCTCATCCTCAGTCCCTCCCGATCCATGGCTTGATCCGTAGAGTTCCAGCACCAGTTGGTGATAGTGGAGCAGGCTGGATCGGTGGCCCACACTCAGGTAGGTGGTGTTGAGCTCTTGAAGTTGTTGATACAAAGCTTGTTCGTTGGCCATATCCAAAGCGCTAGTAGACTCATCCAAGATCGTGTACTTCGGTTGAGTCAGCAGAACTCGCGCAAAGGCTAAGCGCTGTTGTTCCCCCAGAGACAGAACGTTAGGCCAATCTCGCTCAACATCCAATCCCCCAACTCGATCGGTCAAGGAAGCTAAGTTAACTCGATGCAATAATTGCAACAGTTGTTCATCAGTAATATCTCGACGATTTTGAGGATAGAGCAACTGATCTCGCAATGTCCCCAATAACATGTAGGGCTTCTGGGGCAAAAACAGCATCTGATCGGTCTCAGGTCGGGTAATCGATCCCTTGCCATTGGTCCACAATCCAGCGATCGCCCGCAAAAGCGAACTTTTACCACAGCCACTTGGTCCCACAATCAGCAAAGGTTGTTGGGTTCCCAGTTCTAGAGAAAGATGCTGGATCAAACGCTGCTCAGAGTTAGGAGTTAGCAAGGTGACATCCTCCAACTCGATCCGGCCATCCAAATCCGTTTGAATGTTACCAACATGAGACTCTACGCTCTTCTGATTCGGATCATCGAGGATCTCGTCAAAGGCTCCCAAGCGATTCACCCCTGCCGCAAAATTAGAAATATCCTGGATCTGGTTCGTAATAATCGATAGTGCTCTCAGAACTTGCTGAAAGGCAAATGTTGCTTGGCCAATTGTGCCAAAATCGACCTGTTCGGCAAAATAAAGTGGGGCAATCACGACGTAGGGAACGATCCGGGTGAAGTAGTTATAGGCGTATTGGAATAGATCGATCAAGGCTTGCCAGACGATCAAGAAGTCGAGGTTTCTAATTGCGGCTGCAAGACGACTAATCACTTGACGAATTTCTAAACTCTCGCCCCGATAGAATGCAATCGATTCTGCATTGTCTCGGACATGAACCATGCCGTAACGGAAGTCACCTTCTAACCTGAGCTGGTTAAAGTTAAGCTTGATCAAAGGACGTCCTACAGCGATTGCAATAGCTGTTCCTACCCCAGCATAAATGATGAGTCCGATCGTTAGCGTGGTCGAGATGGTGTAGAGAAGTGCTGTAAATGAAACAAGATCCAGAATGGAGTCTAGAATATCCAACAGAAATGTGAGTGTGACTCGTGTGAAATAGCGGATATCCTCTGTGATCCGTTGATCGGGGTTATCAATCTCTGTATTGGCTGCATTTGAGTCAAGCTCATAGTAAGCCCGATTACTGAAGTAACGACTAAGAAACCGCTGGGTCAACCAATCTCGCCACATTAAACCTAACTTAAGCCGAACATAGCGGTATAAAACGAGGAGTGGGATCGCTGTCACGATCAGTCCAGCATAAATAAACAAATAGCGCCAGAAAACGGGCTGCTCTCTCTGATTCAAAGCAGTGTCAATAAAGCGGAAGATAAAACTGATCGAAACATTTGCTCCAGTCACCACAAACGCTAGGAGGAGCAACAATCCCAGCAAGGACCACTGAGGCCACAGTGGACTCCAGTAGGCTCGCTTCCAAACAAAGATCAAGGTACAGATCCCGAATAGGACCAAGAAAACGATCAGAACAGGAGAATTGATGTAGAACGTAACCTGGTTGTAAAGACCTGCAGCTGCATTTTCAAAGAAGCCAGGAAAGATCGCATGGCCCACTAAGGTCAATCCAATCAAGAGAAAGAACGCAACCGTTACCACCAATAGCATCAAGATCCCGATCAGTCCGATAAAATCTCTCGGTTTTTGATCGGCAGGGTACCAGTAGGGTTGGGCAATTTTAATGAACCGTTGCCAGAGCTGGCGATCGAAGTTGAATTGGGGCTGACTGGGTGGTGTTTGCATTGGTGTGAATCGGCAGGATCAAAAGGGAATCAAGGCTATTGATCTTACTACAGGAGCACGGAAACTCGCCGTAGGCAGGGATGAGAACAGCCTGAGACTTAGGGTGCGATCGGATCATCGCTTGTGGTGTTACCACGTCACCCGATCTTGCAAATCCGCTAGCTTGCTGGGGCCGATCCCGCTGACCTGATCGAGATCGTCAAGGGAGGCAAAGGGGCGAGCCTCCACGATCCGCTGGGCTAAGGCTGGACCAATGCCTGGGAGGGTGTCTAACTCATCCAGTGAGGCGGTGTTCAAATTGATCCGTTGATTGGCCGCTTGATCAGATGGTTCTGAGGGTTGGCTTGCGACTTGTTCTGCACTGGGCACATTGGGGGAGGGAGCTGAGGCAGTGGCCGCTTGAGATCCTGAGGCTTCGCTGGATCCTGCTGGCTCTTCAGACACAGCCGTGAACACAGGGGGACCACATTCCGTTTCCTGCTCCTTTAATTTCTCCTGAAGCGATCGAGACGGTCCAAACCGAGCCTCTGCGATCATCCGGTTGAACTCTCGTGCAAAATGATCGGCAACCACTGAGGAGTGAATGATCACAATATTTTCATCATTGAGTTTATTAGCGGCTGCGGTCCAATTGTGCGATCCGGTAATCACGGTAGCTGTCGGTAAACCTGCATCGATCAGACCAAATTTGTGGTGTAACTTATCGGTGGAATAGAGGGAAGGGATCCCAACAGACTTCGCAGGCACAGTCCAAGGGCGTCGAGCTGGATCAAACGTACATCCCTCTTTG
Organism: uncultured bacterium; assembly: GCA_964581005.1. Taxonomy (GTDB): domain Bacteria; phylum Cyanobacteriota; class Cyanobacteriia; order Thermostichales; family Thermostichaceae; genus CAZONZ01. Next base: position 12,306 of record CAZONZ010000020.1, on the reverse strand, counting down.
GCTAACACCACACCCCACATATCCAACGCCCGACTATAGTCTCGATAGGCAAACCCAGGATCGATCACCGTCCGCACTTCCACATTTTTCCCTTCCCGACTCGCCCGCAATTGATCCACAATCCCCTGATCCGAAAACACAAACAAAGCCAGATCAATACTTCGAGTCGCAGACGCTAATGCTGTAGCAATCGCTCCATTCGTGGTTTCAGCGTAGTCTACTGCGGATCCTGCAGGGGAAAAGTGGACTGAGACTTCAACATCTCCGATCTGAACCGTTTGGACAGGACGTTCCGGTTTATTCACCCCAAAGATGCTGTTTGGAGCTCCGCCAGGACCATCCCCCCACATATAGTTGAATTCCTCCGTGTAGATTGAGGCTAACTCAGGACTCTGGAGCACGATCAAATGATTATGATTGCCCCGACTTTCGGGTTCGTCATAATCACCGTGGATCCCTGACAACGTAAAGTTAGCTGATCCCATCACGACGCGCTGACCATCGATCACCAAAAACTTCTGGTGCATCAGGCCACTGCCTTTCGATCCATCCGCTGTGTCATCCAGCCAAGGGATCTGAGCTCCATCCAAGAGGGCATAGACATCTCGTTCAGCAATTTCTTGATCCGAGAGTTGACCATCCTGGTTGATATCGATCAAAAACGTATATTCGTCGAACTTTGCCTGCTCCCGCACATCCAGCTCTTCAGCTTCCGTGGCTCCGATCGCATCCCAGCGTTGAGCATATTGATTTTCGGTAATGAATCGAACCTTCACCCCTGCCTTCTGCCGATCCACCAAAGCCTGAGCTATTCGAGGCAGATTGAGTTCCTGGACTGCAATATCGATCGAAGTTTGGGCGGAGTTAATCTCATCAATCACCCGATCTTCGAGGTCGTAGCCGTAGCGTTTGATCAGACGATAGGGATCGGTATAGACAGCTTCACGGCTGTGGTTAAAAGCAACTTGAATTTGGGGGTGTTGCGGTAGAGGGGGGATGGTTTTGAGATCTGGCTCAAGTTCCTGATCCTGAGGACCAAGCCAGTAGCCGATCGCCACCACCACTGCCAGAATGACCAGCACGGGTAGGTAGCGACGGATCTTACGAAACCATGCTTGCAGATCCAACATATTCATCAAGATCCATCAAGATAGGGAGATCAACGGGATCGAAATCTCCCTAAAGATTACCACCAAGCTCCAACGATGGACCCTTCCAATACAGGAATATAATTGTTTATTCCGAGGGGGAGAGCACGAGACGTCAAGCGATCTCTAGCTGGATGACTTCAGTCCTCAACCGCAGACTCAACAAACTCTGCTTCTGCATAACTCTCGCCACTTGCCACCGCTTCTTCTGCAGGTTGGGCTTCTTCACCTGCTGCTGCTTGTTGCTGAGCCAGCTGAGCGGCCATGAGTTGCTCCCGGTATTTAGCCGCCATGTCTTCAGCGGTTGAGTAGACTAACTGCGGATCACGAGTCATATCCCCTGGGTTAGCCTCTAGCTGCTTGGTGGAGAGCGAGATCCGACCCCGTTCAGCATCTAGATCGATGATCATGACTTTGACTTCATCGTTGACATGGAAGACGCTGTTCGGTGTATCAATGTGATCATGCGAGATTTCGGAAATGTGGAGCAGGCCGCTGACCCCACCAATATCGATAAATGCACCGTAGGGCTTGATCCCGCGCACGGTGCCGATTACGACCTCGCCCACTTCCAGCTTGTTCATCTTGCGTTCCACCAGCGCCCGCCGATGGCTCAGCACTAAGCGATTGCGATCTTCATCCACTTCCAAAAACTTGAGCGGCAACTCTTCGCCTACCAGATCCTCTTTCGGCTTGCGGGTACTGATGTGGGAACCCGGAATAAAGCCGCGTAAGCCTTCGATCCGGACCAGGGCTCCACCCCGATTGGTGGCAAAGATCGAGGATCGCACGGTGGCATCTTCGGCTTGTAATTGACGAACCCGTTCCCAGGCTCGCATGTATTCGATCCGGCGGATCGAGAGGGTTAACTGACCTTCTTCGTTTTCCTCGGTCAGGATGAAAAACTCACGGGTTTCCCCAGGTTGCAACATTTCTTCGGGATCTTCGATCCGGCTGATCGACATTTCCTGTAGGGGGATAAAGGCGGCTGTCTTCGCGCCAATATCGATCAAGGCACCGCGCGGTTCCAGCGAGAACACAGTTCCGGCCACGATCTCACCGGGGCTGAAATGGTAGTCATACTTGTCCAAAAGGGCTGCAAAGTCCTCATGGGAGAAACCGATCGTTGCGACAGCAGATTGACTCATAATGATTGACGACGTGTGCTTTGATGTGATGGATAGAACAGGAAAGGGAACAAACGAGATCCTGAGCAGCCCAAAGACTGACAGCCAATCATCCTAACCCAAAACCAGGGCTGGTTGCAGCCTAATTTTTCGACGGCAAATCTATCTAAGCGATGAATAGGGAGATGAACACGGATCGGATCAAACTGATCGGGCAATGGGTGGGAGCTAATGCCTTAGCCTGGGCTCTGAGCTGGGGATTGGTTGGCTCAGCCATGTTCAACCCCGATCTATCGATGTACGACCCAATTGCGAGCCTCTTGATCGCGGTCCTTGCTACCCCTCTGGCCGGGGGACTGCTCCAAGCCCTGATCTTGCGACGATATTTACCGATTCCTATCCATCATTGGATCTGGGCAACGATATGGGGCTGCCTAGGTGGAGCTGGACTGGGATCGAGTGTATTTTCTCTCTTTTGGCCTTATCAGGTTTGGTCATTCGGGTTTATGCCCCTGATCGGACTTGCTATAGGTTGGGGAGTAGGGCAAGGACTAGCCCAATGGTTGATTCTCAGACGACGACTCCGTCAGGTTCATCTATGGATCGGGATCAGTCTGGTAGCGGTTTTAGTAGGGATCGCCTTGTCAACCTTGATCATGATCGGGTTATCCCTCCAGGGTGGGGGCTTTGGGGCTGTCCTGATCGCCGGAGGAACTGGGGGTGGCAGTTTTGGATTGATCTCAGGGCTTGGGGTTGTTTGGTTGTTGCGTCAGCCAGCCCAGGATCCTTCGCTGCAAGCGGATGCGTCTGATCCAACCCACCCTCAATCCCCCAAAGCCCGGATTATTCATGCTCTGCTGAGTGGAACGTTTGCGGTTTTATTGATCACCTGGTTTATGGTGATCCCGCCCAGTGCTGAATTTTTCTCAGTCCGGCTGCTGATCGTTGGAATTGTCTACTACTACCTTGATATTGCTGTGCATGAACTCGGTCATTGGTTCGTCGCTCGATCCTTAGGCTTTGGCTTCAACTTTATGACGATTGGCCCCCTGCAAATCATCCGTCGAGGGGATCGATGTCGAGTTCAACTGAATACCAGTTTAATGGTTGGGGGTGGGCTCACTTCAGCATTGCCGTTACAGACTGCAGGCTTACGGTGGCGGATGCTTGCCATGATCGCAGGTGGACCTCTAGCCTCAATCGGTTTAGTCGTGATCGGATCTTCGTTATTGCTGATCCCAACGACTGTTTCAGCCAACCCCCTGCTCTGGGCAATCCTCTGTTGTTCGATCCTCTCCTGGCTGACGGTGATTGGGAGTCTCACCCCGTATCAAACCCACGCCTTTCATACCGATGGATCGCGGTTCCTCATGGTGTGGAGAAATCAAGCTGCTGGGCAACGATTCACGAGTATGTTTGCCTTAGCCGGTTTTTCGCTAGCTGGGATCCGTCCCCGTCATTGGGATCCTGTGTGGATCGAGCGGGTTCTGAGAATACCTGATGAATCGATGGATCATGCGTCAGGATTGCTCTATGGATATCTCTATGCTCTCGATCGGGGTGAAATTCAACAAGCAAGTCGGGTATTCGATCAGATCCTTGAGTTGCAAACCAAGATGCCTGCTAAGTTTCGAGATCGGCTCTTGTTAGAAACCGCGTATTTCATGGCCTTTCATCGTCAGGAGGCAGAATCTGCTCAAGCCTTACTGGATCAAGCCAAAGAGCGCTTCATGATCGAGACCTACACAGAGAAACGAGTCGAAGCCGCTATCGCCTGGGCCAAAGGATGGCATCAACAAGCTCAGATTTTCGCTCAAGAAGGTCTAACCTTAATCCAACCCGATTTGAAGTTTGGGATCCCGCAAGCTGAAGCGGATTGGCTCAAGGCGATAGTCACCTGTCCTGATCGAACCTGATCAGCACTGCGATCCCCGACGGGCCATCTCCTGGCGACGCATGGGCATCCCATCAATGCGGGCAAAAATTGGCTCCAGATCGGTTATGGCTGTACTTTGCAATTTGACGCCACCGTCTTTGCCAATCAAGACAATGGAAAAATCATCAGCTGCACTGTTGTAGAAAACCAACGATTCATCAAGGAAGATCTCCGAAATACTTTCTCTTCTTTAGAGTGCAGCCCCAAGCTTGAGCCAACCTGATCGGGCGATGATGATCACAGACTAATTCCCTGATGATCCACTCAGATTCATATCATGCTGAGTTTATTCCCCTGCTCCTGTTAACAGTGGCTCCGGTTGCGTTCATAATGGTCAGGTGAGCGTCAGGAGATGTCGGAGTTGATCCCATTCGCCCCCAGCCCTAACCTTCCTGTTGATCCTGCTGTCTCCTTGGAGGACCGATCTGTAGTTCCAAGCCTTTCCAGCGCACCCATCGATGTTGAACTACGGGGCATTCGCAAAACCTTTGGTGATTTCACCGCACTTGAAGATATTCATTTGCAAATCCGCCGGGGTGAGTTTTTTAGTCTCTTGGGGCCATCAGGATGTGGCAAAACGACGTTGTTACGGATCCTGGCCGGATTAGAGTTAGCGGATACAGGTCAGATCCTGATCCGGGGCAAGGATGTGAGCAGTCTTCCAGCCCACAAACGCAGTGTTAACACCGTATTTCAAAACTACGCACTATTCCCGTTTATGTCTGTTGCTGAAAATGTTGCCTTTGGCTTGAAAATGCGCCAAGTCAAGGCTGAATCGATCCAGGCAAAAGTGGCGGAAGCGTTGGAGTTGGTGGAGATCAGTCGGTTTGCCCAGCGTCGCCCTCATGAGTTATCGGGGGGTCAACGTCAACGAGTGGCTTTAGCAAGAGCCTTGGTTAATGAGCCTGATGTGTTGCTCCTGGATGAACCCCTTTCGGCTTTGGATGCTAAACTCCGCAAACAACTTCAGGTTCAACTCTGCAATTTGCAACGCCGTTTGGGAATCACGTTTATTTTTGTCACCCACGATCAAGAAGAAGCCCTGGTCATGAGCGATCGGGTTGCTGTGATGCGATCCGGCAAAATTGAACAAATGGGTCTGATCGATACGGTTTATGAGCGACCTTGCAATGCATTTGTAGCCGCGTTCCTGGGAGCTAGCAATTTGATCCAAGGAACAGCTTGTGGTCTAGATATGGTCTCGACCCAACTCGGCACATTGATGGTACCTAATATCCAACCGGATCAAGGAGATGTTCAACTGTCTGTTCGCCCTGAAAAGATCCGTCTCTCCCGCCAAGGCTTCGATCAAGTCCCCAACCAGATCCGCGTCAACGTGGTTGATTTGATCTATACAGGTGCTGAAAATCAATATGTCCTCCAAGCTGAAGGAGGGGTTCAGATCTCGGCTAGCCTGTTAAATACTGATATTGGTAAGCTGGATGAGTTTGAGCCTGGTGAGGAACTGATTGCTTATTTACCGATCAACAATATTGTCTGTTTAGATAGGGAGCAGAAAACCGATGGCTAATCAGCCTTTTCCAGAGTTAGCTCCTCCCATTCCGCCTTCTCAGCCTGCAAAGGTCCGGTTTGGTGAGATCTTAACCCCAACTACGGAATTTTTACGCAGTCTTTTGTTTGCAGGTCCAGGTGTCATCTGGATCATGATTTTACTTGTCCTGCCAGGTTTGATCTTATTGCTTTATAGCTTTCTTAGTCGGGGTGATTTCGGCCAGATCCAGCTGCCGTTGACCTTAGAAAATTACTTGCGGATCGTGGGCTATGGTCCTCTGGGGTGGACGGCTGTTTACTGGCGGATCCTGTGGCGAAGTACGATCGTTGCTCTGGTCACAACCTTCTTTTGCACGGTCTTAGCCTACCCATTAGCCTTTTTTATTGCAGCTCACTCTGATCGAGCCCGCACTACCCTATTAACCTTAGTTGTTGTTCCTTTTTGGACTAATTTGGTCATCCGAACCTATGCCTGGATGCTGATCTTAGGTCCTGATTCTTGGTTGTCGTGGCTTGCTACACGGATCGGGTTTAATGCCGAACAAGTTGCTCTTTATCCAAGTGCGTTTGCCGTTTATATCGGGATGGTTTACACCTTTTTGCCCTATATGGTGTTACCTCTTTACACAGCCATCGAACGGATCGATTGGACGTTAAGTGAAGCAGCTCAAGATCTGTATGCCGACAGTTGGCAAGTGTTTTGGCGTGTCCTATTCCCCCAGACGTTACCAGGATTAGCAGCTGGGTTTATCTTGGTCGGGATCCCAGCCTTTGGAATGTTTGTAGTTCCGGATCTCTTGGGGGGTAGCAAAGCGATTTTGATTGGCAATGCGATCCAGCAACAGTTTGGATCCAGTATTGATTATCCGTTTGGGGCAGCTCTTAGTTTTTTAGTCACTGGGATCACGCTAGCTGTGCTTTACGGATATAGCCGTTATGCAGGTGAGCGAGGGTTGGGGGATCTGGTGTAGAAGGGCAGCAGGATTCACCGGACAGACTTCCCGCTAGAGAGCCTAGGGGAGTATCCCGGATCCGTTGAGGGGAATGGGTGAGGATCGGACGATCTATCAAGATTCTTCGCAGTACTCCAGAATTGAGTGCCCTGCTTGACTTCTGATTGAATAGCTTCCGTGTTTTGTGCGATCAACTCTTTTAACTCTGATGTTAAGGACTGCGTGTTTTGATCAAGAATAGATTTAAGTGGAGCTGCATATTCAGAGAGAATCAAGGCTTCAGCTGACTTACGGATTAGTTTCTGTAGATCCGTACTAACCCGTTCTTGTAATCGCTTTAATCGACTACTATTTCTTACTTGAAATGTTGAAATAACAGCCCCAACAATTTGATCAGAGGGTAGTTGTTGGTGGTGTTCTTTGTAGAATTGAATAAACTCTTGTTTCTCAACGGCGTATTCAGCATAGGCAAGTCGAGCTATCAACAGCTGTAGATCGGATGATGAGTTTTCACTCAGGAGTTGGAATACTTGAGCATCTGCCTCGCTAGCGATCGCATAGCAGGTAGTCTCATCAACGTGATCTTGGTAATCATTGTGTTGAGATGGCATGCTTGTTAAACCTCTCCTGAGAACTTCTGCCCTTCAAGCTCCTTAGCAGCTTGGTAAAAGAGATTATCTTCAATGGATCGGTGTGAAACTTTAGCAGGCTCTTGTGCCATCCAGTTGTCATTGTCCTCAGCTGTTTCTGGTTCCTGAGTATGACCTAAACTGATATCAACATCTGCATCTGGGAATGCTTGGGCAATAGCTTGGGCAATAATCTCCAGAAACTTAGGGGAGTCTGTTAAGTCTCTGGGACTCATCCGGATAGTGATCTTTCTGCGTGGAGGACTCATAGTCTAGAACCCTCAGTGGGGAACGGCTTCACTTGATCCTATAGCATCCTTAACCGATCTAGGATCTATGTCACGTTGCTCTGGGTCAATCAACGATCCTTCCATACGGCATCTTTGCGACTGTAACTGATGAAGGCTTGCGTTGGTTCTAGCATCAGAGGGTACTCCATCCTGGATGTATTTCCTGAACAGGTCAACTCGGATCCGGGCTGGTTTAATCCGCTCCCCTAACCGATCACGGGCGCACTGATCAGATCACTCCACGGACCTTGCTCCCCTTTAGCATTCACCCAGCGGAGGCGGTAATGGGCCATCTTGCCCACATCCTCATCGTCAAATTCGGAGACGTAAGGGGTGCGCGTGTCTAACCCTAAAAAGGTGAGATCTTCAGTTCCGGTTGGGGCGTCGCCAACTTTGATCCAGATCTCGGCTCCCATGACCCCGGCTGGTTTGGCTCGGCGGGTGGGGGTTGCTTCATCGACAAAGCGGAGGGTATGCATGAGCGGTTTTGTGTCCGTGATCGTGGCTAGAGGGCGAGTGGTGGGTTTCCCTGAGGGGCTCCGGCTACTCGTCGGGATCGTAATCCCTAAGGCCCCGCGTTGTGCATTGGTGATCGTTTCACTGGCTTGCAGTTTTCGCACTAGATTCCGGATCACGGTTTCACAGGCTTGGCGCGACTCGTCTTTGTGTTGGTAGGCCGCTTGAGCCGCTGCTTGGGCCGCGATATGGGCTTCGTAGGCTCCTTCCCAACTCGACTGAGCGCTGACTAGAGAGGCGAGTTCTTCCTCACTCACGCCAAGCTCTGAGGGATTTGCTTGCAGGGTACTGACGAAATTGAGTTGCCAAACAGTAAAATCAGAATCCGCGCTAGGGATATAATCCGGCATGATGTGCTCCAGAGAAGGCGAGACGATCAGACTCCACAGCCTCAAGTCAAGAAGCTAACTCCAACTTTAATCCATCCGCTGTCACGGATCATCCCACCCCAGTCAACTTCTACGCCCCTGCCGCCAAGGATCCTCTCCCCCCTGCCGCTGCCGAATTCTCCTTTGCCAACCCAACGGTGACCCATGTGTCATGAGATCTCTCCTTGGCAACTTGCTGTCATTCCAAGGAAACGTCAACTGTGTCTGGGAATGACGGACTTACTCCTAGACATGAGATCCCTGCTCCAAGGAGGGATGGATCTTGGTCCAAGCCAAATTGCAGTTCCCCCTGGCGAGATCAGAAGTTACCGGGAATGAGGATCTTTTTCCAGGGTGAAACAGGATCATTCCAGGAGCCAGGATCCCGTGAGGCGGTTGATGGTGCCCCTGCTCTGCACGATCCGCATCTGCCTGATCTCTGCCTCAAAGGGCTCTGGGGCGGCTCCATTGGCTGGGATGTTATTCAAGATTGCGGATCGGGCCATATTAATAACATCATTGTTGGCTTCTTCAAGAGAAATGCCCAAACCTGGCGCAACCTCTATTCGATAAAGATTACCTTGATATTTCCATCTAACTCGACTTGGCCAACATGTATTAATTGAACAGCCACGCCCGAGCTCCTCGAATCCACCAATAATCCCTCTTCCTAATTGCACAGGTTGACCACTTACGGGATCACATTCACGTTGATTGCAATAAGACGGAGAGTTGCCATGAAAATAGATTAAAACACAGTTCGTACTTGCAATACAACTCAGTAGCCCGACTTATTCTCTCAGAACCTCAGCCTCAAGCTGTCTGATCTCTGCCTCAAAGGGCTCTGGGGCGGCTCCATTCGCTGGGATGTTGTTTAGGACTGCGGATCGGGCCATTACTAAGGCGGCTCTATTGGCCTCTTCGGCTGAGCCATAATCAATGAGGTCAAACGTTCCTACATAATAACGGTTACCTTCATACTCCCAAATTACACCTGGAAAACGACATTCTGAGGGAAAACAATCGCTGACAAGCTTGCGATGAAGTCCAGTAATCCCTCTTCCAAGAGGAACAAACTCGAAGTATTGTTTCTCATCATCAGAAATTTGACATTTTTTTCTGTTTCGGTTACAGTATGCCTCTGATTGTCCTGTGAGAAAGATATAACTACAGCCAATTGAAGTGTTACCGATGCAGGAAGGATATATTCCTAACGTAACATAGTAAGTGTCATTCTGAGGTGAAACAGATCCATTAGAATAAATCTGTTGACTGAACTCTGGCAGATACTTAGGAAGAAGAATAGGAAAATCCACGGGCTCAATATCATCAATAATTGATTCAAAGATAGGATTGATTCGATTTGTTTTTGGTACTTGGCTGAAAGCATGCAATGACCATGCTACAAGTGCAACAATCACAAAAAGTGAAATGACGTGGTGACTAATCTGTCTCATAAACATGCTCATCATTCTCTACACTCCCCAAAAGTTTGTCGAATTTTATCAGTCATAATCCCAACAAATTCAAATCTCAGAATTGAACCTTGACTTGTTTCTGTTGTCCAGCCGAAGAGATTTTCTCCAGGATTAAGGATATCCCTTGCTCGGTAGTAATTTTGTGCTTGATCAGTAACATATTGACTAAGTGGCTTAAGATTATCTTGATCCAGTATATATTCTTCGCATGAAGCAATGCTTCCATCAGCAGTTCCGGTATCTCTTACCCTCACTCCTTCTTTAAGAAAAAGGACAAGAATATATGCTCCTATAACTGGATCTGTTGTTTGATTAGGGTCAGCAAGTAGATCAACCTCATTTCCCTGTGAGTCACGAATGTGATCCTGGCGAAGCCTCTGTGTAAAATAAGCATAATTCATCCTATAAGTGAGGTGAGGAAGACCTCTGCCTCTCCACTTAGCTTTTGTCCCCTCATGACATCTTCCTGTATAGCTCGTTTTGTCTGTAACAGGTTCAATCAGTTTACTAAAAAATTCAGTTTCAAGCATAGCTGAAGCAATCATATAAGCGATCTGAGCATCGTCGTTAACATCCAAGACTTTTGCAGAAGTAAGGATACTATCGAGTATAAACTTCACATCTTCCTCTGAAGCAGACTGGTAGCCATACTCACTCCGGATCTCTGAAAAAGTCTCAAACAAAGGATCAAGGCAAGGATCATCAGCGTAGACTTCCACTGGATAAGAACCTGTATGAGGATCCCTCTCAACAATAGAATTCGGACATAGGTACAGATCAACTGGCTGCACAAGCGATATCTTTTTGTATGTTTCAGGAGGGTCATTGGGAAAAAAGAATAGATCCGGATCATCTCCAAAAGATGGAATATGAACAGAGTCTAAATTATCCAAATCAAGTTGTGAGCCTACTCGGAAATATCTCTTTGCCCCGAAATCTTCATTCTCAAAATATTCAATCCTGCCAACCAGTTGGCCAAAAGGAGGCTGAGCTCCTGTAGCTGATAGACCATTCTCTTGTTCTACCAAAGTCTGGGGGTACCTCGTAATCAGGGCTGGGTAAATCATTGCGGTAGCCCCAACCTCTTCCTGCAAGGCAGCCTCCCCATCAGGAAGAAACCTCGATACAACAGCTTTTTCTATAAAGTTGCCGTTATCACATCCACCTGCTTCAGGATCAAGATTGGTGTAGCAAATTCCTCCTTCTCCTGTTTGACTTGTCATATAGCTAATCGTAAAACCACTGAACATTTTTACATCTATATCAGTGTCTTGATAAACTCTTCGGTTAACTTTCACTCCACCGATATCTCGATCATTGATTTGCACGCAACGACTATCACCATCATCCGGTTGAATAGACACAACGTACAGGTTAGGATTATCAGGATCTGTTAATGATTTGGGCGTAAGAGGAAAACGATCAAGAATTGCTTGCCCTTCAGGGGTTGTTGGATCAGCTCTAACTGCCTCGGGTGGATGGAGAGCAAGACGGATTAATGGATCCTGTTCTACTGAGGCTAGAGACAGAGGTTCCGATGGAGAAATGCTAGCAATGTTTCCGCCACCACAGCTTGCAACCACGACAGCAACAATAATCAGTACCAAGCTGATAACAGCTTGCCATATCTTCTTGAGCATAGACTGAACTTTAGACTTCATAATTGCCATCTATGCACTTTCCATCCTAAGGCTTATATCTTGCTCTCGATATCTAGTGCAACTAAGCTACCAGATCTGGACAAGCGATCGATGTTAACAGCAACACACTTAAGAAATCTTTACCATTATTCCGGCCTTTTACGGCAGGACTGACACAGGGTATTCCTTCCCTCTTTCTCTGGCTCGACGATCCACAAACTCCCGGTCGCGTTTCTCCTCAGCCTCACTGTTTTTCCTCAGCCCATTGCCACCTGATCCGCTTTTAGCCATGGAGAGATCGGTCCATCCCGCGCTCCGAGTCGATCCGTTCCTTCTGCAGCTACTCTGGGAATCTCAGCCCTTGCTATAGGAGGATCGACTTACTTGGGGAAGATCCATTCGGATTCGATCTCTGATACTGATGGTGCAGTCCGTCAGGTAATCGTCCTGAAGAGCCTCAGGCTTCAGGTGATCAATGCCCAAACTGCGATCCCATTTTTCTCGATTGAATGAGTCGAGCTGCCGATTGCAGGCATTAGGGAATTTTCTAGATTTTTTTAACTGTTGAGGTTGCAGACCGAGAATACCCAGATACACTAATACGGTGATACGAGTTTATTCGATCCCTGGCCCATCCCGGTCACCAAGAGCCTGAACCGGGTGATCGCTATAGACTTGCAGAAGAGTGAGATGGCACGCACCTGTCTGT
>CAZONZ010000019.1:0-19601 GCA_964581005.1 uncultured bacterium | reverse complement strand
AGATCGGCTTCCGAGTTGGCTTCCGGTAATCCTTCGGTCTGAGCCCATGCCTGGATCGACTCAATCGCGGGATAGATCAGTGCTCCTAAGCGTTTTTGATCTTGACCCACTACCACGATCTGATTGATGTAAGGGCTCTGTTGGCAGATATCTTCCAGGGGTTGTGGCTCAATATTCTCGCCATTGATCAACACAATCGTGTCTTTGGCCCGTCCAGTGATCACCAAATGCTGAGCAGGAGTGATCCAACCAAGATCGCCTGTATTAAACCAGCCTTCAGAGGACAACACTTTAGCGGTAGCTTCCGGATTGTTGTAGTAGCCCAGCATCACCTGTGGACCACGGGCCAAGATCAAGCCCTTCTGACCGTCTGGGAGCGGCTCACGGGTTTCTGGATCGACGATTTTGAATGCTGTGTGGGGGAGAGCTGGACCGACAGTGCCTCGGACATTGTGTTCGGGCCGCCGACAGGCCAGGATCGGAGAGGTTTCTGTTAAGCCGTAGCCATTCAGGATCGAGACACCAACAATTTCAAAAAACAGATCCAGATAGGCGGGTAAGGATCCACCCCCACTCACCGCATGAGTAAAATTCGGGCCGACAGCTGCTCGTACCTGACGATAGACCAGTTGATCCCCCAGTTTGTGCAGAGGCAGGAGCAGAATCTGGGCGAGTTTGGCGAGGCTCCGTTCGAGGGGGCTGGCCTGGAAGTGGTGCAAGGATCGATTCGTGGCAATCCGTTGCATCAGAATGTAGCGCTCACTGATATGCAACAGGCTCTGGATCACGATCTGAAGTAGGCGGCTTTTGGCCTTGAACTGGCGCTGGACTCCTTCGTAGACCGTTTCCCAAATTCGGGGAACTGCGGTTAGATAGTGGGGTTCTTCCTTTTGCAGATCGTGTTTGATATGGCGGGCATCGGTGTAGATCATCGTGATTGCTCGACTGAAGAGATAATACTCAGCCGATCGTTCATAGGAATGCCAGGTCGGTAAGATTGTCAGGGCTTTGTTCCCAGGTTTCGGTTCAAAGACGGCTTCAGCGTTTTCAACTTGATGCATGAAATTACCGTGACTTAGCATCACCCCTTTCGGTCGGCCACTGGTGCCAGAGGTGTAGATGATCGTCGCCAGTTGGGATCGTTTGAGGGGGGGAGCGGTATAGCCATGGGAGCGGCCCTTAGCCAAGACTTCCTGAAAGGTGAGACAGCCCGGTTGCGTTGCGTCTGAGAGTACAATCACCCGGACAATACCCAAATCTGTCAAGCTAGACTGGATCCGCTGAAAGACTTTGACATGTTCGACCACCACCGTGGTACTGCCACTATCACGCAAAATAAAATCGAGCTCTTGAGGATCGGCACTCGAACTGCGGGGCACATTCACCGCTCCGGCAAACATAGATCCAAGATCGGCAATCAGCCAGCGGGGAGAGTTATCTGCAAACAAGGCCACGCGATCCCCATAGGTGTTTGTCTCCGGATCTCCAGGTTTCACGCCCAAGCTCTGAAGACCTGCGGCAAAGGCTTTGATTTGGCCGAATAGATCGCCATAGTTGAGTTCCAGGATCGGCTCGCTATGAGGATCCCGCAAGGCTATCTGATCCGCGTACTGCTCTGAGAGAAGTTGCCAAACCGTGAGTAAGGTTCGATCTTGAGTTGAGGGAGAAGAGACAACAGTTTGAGACATAGAGCCGATCCTGAAGATCTGGATAGATGGATAGAGTTTGCTTGCCTTCAGCTTACTCGCTAGAAGCCCCGCACCGTATAGGTTTGCTGCGACGAATCAGTTACTGGATCCAATCACGATAGCGATCCTCCCTTCCTCGCCATCTATCTCCCATGCCTAGGGATCGGTCGTTCCTCCTTTACGTTCGCTTCCTCATCCTCTGGGATCCATCGTCCCTGCTTCAGCCTCCATCCGCCCCATTGTGGGATCGATCGCCGCTACCTCGCCATCTTTTTTCCACGCTTCGGGATCGATGGTCCACACTTCGGGATCAATGGTCCACACTTCGGAATTAATGATCCATGCTTCGGGATCGATTAACCACACTTCGGGATCGATGGTCCATTCCGAGGGATCGATGAGCCCAGTACACCAGGAACATCTAGGGGAAAGGATCTCTTTTGGCTAGGAATGGGCCTGTGGAATGCCGGTTTCAGCCAGCTCAGTTAGGAATTGCAGGGCTTTGACGAAATATGCGGCTGTGATCCAAGGGGGGAGATCGTAGAAGGCGGACCAGGCTGCGGCTTTGTGATCGTTGTAATGATCCTCGGCGTGGATCCCTGCTGCTGACCCACTGGCTTGATCGAACCAGGCTAACCGAACGGCATGACCGATCACGACATCCATCACCAGATAATCATCGATCTGTAAGCTGGAATGGTGTTGAATCAGGATGGCTAGGGTTTGCAGGGCTTCTACGGTTAGACAACGGTATTCAGGTGCGGCGATCTTGTTGAGAAGATGCTCGATCTGAAGGGCAAAGTTTTTCTCCCCCGGTGTCATCTCGGAACGGATCCTGTCGCTATGCAGACAGTTGCGGCGTTCGAGTTTGTCTCCGATTACAAGACCTCGGCAGTGGTTTAGCAGATTCCAGAGTTTGGGGAAGCAGTCTTCTGGGAGATGGTGCAGGATCCCCTTGCGCTTGCGATAGATCCACCAGCTTTCAACACTGGATGAGGAGGATAGAGAAGGATCCCCACCAGGCTGAGAGAGGTTCGGATCTAGAGACGGGGTTTGCGGCAGGATCCACTCGCTGGGTTCTGCAGGTTGCTTGAGATGGAGGGATTCTTGTTGAAAGACGACGCGGCTGAGATCGGTGTAGGACATTAACACCTGTTTCAAATGCAGCTTCAGTTCAAACGGACTCAAGTTCATCAGCCGTTCATGAGCCTCAGCATGGGGAATCTGATGATCCTGGGCCAGCTCACTCGTCAACAGCAGGATCAAATACCCCACCCGCAACGTCAATAACCCCTTCACCAGATCCGGATTCGACTTGATCCAAAGCCCCAAATAGATCAAAATCTCCTGCGTTAGCATCCGATCCCCAGGATCCTCACTGCAAAATTGATTGATCTTGGCCTGTAACTCCGGGTTGGTGAGGGGAGACGTGATCAACGAATCTTCACTGTAGGACTTGCCCACCGTGATCTGTTTCTGGCGGACCAAACTATCCGTCACCGCATCCGCCAACCCCATATGGATCTGATCCAACAACCCCGCACTCCGCCGCACGATCGCCCAAAGCTGCCACTGCCCCGCCCGCTCATGCACCTCCGCCACCAGATCCGCCACCGTCACCCTAGGATCCCCAGCCTTCTGCCGCTCCCCCTCCGATCGATCCCGATGCTGCTCATCCCATTCCACCTCAAACTCCAACCCTTGCAACCGAACCAACGCACTCAACAACTCCAGCTGCTCATAGAGATTCGTCGATCGTTTCAACTCTGCCAGTAAGATCTCTGGATCTGTTTCGTACTCCAACAAGAACGCTTGGACGTGACTCAAAGGCCAGCTTTGCTCTGGATCCGCATTCAAAAAGTGGGTAGGTGTCAAGGATTCCAGCAAGGGCGCTTGGGCAAACTCAACATCATGCAAGTTATCGATCCGTTCTATCCCTGCCGTAAGCAAGTGTTGACGCAACGATCCCACCTTCACAGGCACCCCTTCACACCAGCCCGTCTGCAATGTCTGGATCAGTTCCAACAAAGCCGTTTGCCCACTCTCCCAAACAGGATGCGTGATTAACACCGTCAATGTGGGACGCCCCAACTGATCCCAATGACGATGCAAGTAGGCCAGCTCAGCCACCAACTCAGCCACCCAAAAACGCGGATCCAGCGCCAAATAGGACTGCTGCTGATCCAACATCGATGGCAAGAATGCAGTCAAACGCCCCTGCAATCGATAGATCCGAGACGTTGTCAAACTCCGTAACCGCCGATACGGGCGACCCGTCAACCCTAGAGGATCATTACGCCCAACCTGGGTATATGCCTGCGACAAGTCATTTGCGTGACGGATCTCGATCGAATCGACTTCGGCCAATGTCTGAGTCGCAACCCCATGAGCCGCCAGATCCAATTGCAACTCTGGATCTTCAGACAACAAGGCGATCTGGACAATCGGGGATCGCTTCCGCCCCATCCGTCGATGTCGCCCTAAGGGATCAATATCACTGAGATCGAGCAAGCCTTCTTGGATCAGCTGACCCAGCCAGTAAAGACTTTGAGCCCAGAGCAACGGCACATTGGCATTCGGCAATCGATCTTGACTCTGAGGATGACGCCGTTCTGCTTCGATCCTCTCCAGAGGCACATAGTAGAGTTCTGGCAACACCAACACACCATCGCGTTCAACAGCTAGGGCCTCCAACCGATCCTGATAGTGCTGCACCTGGATCGGATCATGGCGAAACAGTCCATCCAACAGCAGATAGGTGAAAAACAGGGGCCATTCGCATTCAATATGTTCAAATTGCTGCAGCTCATCCGCTTCATAATGCAGGCGACGGGTATCTTCCAAGACCGTTTGATGCCCATCCCGCAGAAAGCGTTTACAGCCATAGCGCCCCTGCAACCGATCGATAATCTTGTCCCGCGTTCGATCCACCAACTCCGGATCATCCACAGCAAAGGCAGGATAACTGATGATCCCCAAGAGTGCCGCATCAATTTCTTTCGATCCAGACTCCCGTGGCAATAGTGATTCCAGCGTCATCCGAGTCCGAGCGATCTCATCCGGCAACACATGCACCACCGAAGCCTGACTCCCATGTACCCCAAACAGATCCAAGCCATGAATCGCCTCCAACGCCGCCTTCGCCATCCCAATCGAACTCGCATTCAGCTCCGGTACCCCTTTATTGATCTTGTTCCCCCGCTCCCAAATCCCATAATCCGGTGTCCGATAGGCCCGACCCAGATAAAAGATCAGATTCTGAACAAAATTGACTTCATCCAAGGTGTAAATAATGGGCAGTCCCGACGCGATCATCTGAGCCAGCATCAACAAAAACAAAGACGTCGCATCCAACTGCAAATGGCCCCAATCGAGATCGCCAACCACCGGATTCCCAGTTGCCGTATCGTACTTGGCATGTAGGGCATCTTGTAACGA
This sequence comes from uncultured bacterium, assembly GCA_964581005.1. GTDB lineage: Bacteria > Cyanobacteriota > Cyanobacteriia > Thermostichales > Thermostichaceae > CAZONZ01. The sequence continues at coordinate 14,475 of CAZONZ010000019.1, read as the reverse complement.
TTGGGTCTGCTTAAATCGCTCCACCTTATTAGCCTGACGCATCATCGCCTGCAGCAAGCTCCGCATCAGCTTGATCACACTATGCTCCAGCTCAAACCGCCGCCCCTGATCGTGATCCACCTTGCGATAGGCCAGCGCCAGTCCCCAAACCGCCAAAATACTGAACACGTTATCCCGCACCCAAGCATCGGTATAGTTGCCGTGGATCGTGATCGCGGTACTTGCAGGCAGTAACCCAGAAATAGGATGTTGGCGAGCCAGGATCACAGATTTGATCGGGTGGTAGTAGCGATCCAGTTGGGCGAGTCGATCGATTGCTCTACCGTTTGGATGGGAATGCGAACGAGCCGGAGCTTGTGAGGCAGAAGGAGAGATCAGGGAATCAGGCATAGCCAGTTGATGTGAAGAATCATCACAATGCGAATGAGTAAGGAGCCGGAGGGTGAGGCCCCGGAAAAACCTGAGAAACCTAGGCAGAAATCTTACCCAGGCCATTGGAATCAAGTCCCCAAGACCTATATAAATGTCTTAGGCTAACAGTCTTGATCCACTCGATCACGCCGATTGTTAGCAGCTTTAATTAAATCTTAAACTCCTTAATCTTTTTTCCTTAGTCTCATAACAGTTCCATAACGTTTCGATCACTCTGGATGCTGATTGGAGAGTTGTTCCTGCTCATGCTTGATCGTTAGTTTTGATCCTGAGTTTTGAGGGTTCGTTTTGATCCTCATTTGGGATCCTTGGTTTCGAGGCTCGTTCTTGATCCTGGTTTGCCCCTGTTCCGGGCTCCATCGATCGTTGTTGTTTATGACCCACGCTTATCCTTCAAAACGGTAGCTATGATGTCTACACCAACTGTCCCCGAACTGTATCACTTTCCCCGATCGTTGCATTCTCGTCAGGTGCGTCTGGCTCTGGCCGAAAAGGGCGTGATCTGGAAAAGCAAGATCGTGAACCTGTATAGCTTCAGGAACCTGTCACCGGGATATCGGCAACTCAATCCTGGGGCTGAGGTTCCTACGCTGGTTGTGAATGGCAAGGTGATCCCAGGGTGGCACGCCATTTTAGATGCGATCGATGGACAGTTTGACGGTCCCCACCTCCGGCCTGCCGATGCGTTCCTGCGCGGCTTGATGGAATACTGGATAGAGTTTCAAGATCACCTGGCCTTGCCTGAGCGGATCCGGACGGATGCCGATGAAGGCGTGTCAGGTTGGTTAGCGGAGCGCGAGATCCGGCAAGAAGTCGAGCGTTTGCATCGCCTGATCAGCACCCATCCCGATCTGCAGGATCAGCTGACTCAAACCCTGAAGACAGCCCAACGATCGAGAGAGCTGCTAGAGAATCCCCAAGCTCTAGAGTCACTCAAAGCCGCAGCTGAACCCATCCTAGACACATTAGAGGAGACGCTTCAGGATCAAGAGTTTCTCTGTGGCGGAGACTATACCTTAGCCGATACGATCTGGACCACCATCATGCTGCGTTTAGAAGAGCTGGGGTTAGCTTCCCTCTGGGATCCGGATCAACGGCCTCAGGTGTCAGCCTACTATCAACGTCTCCAGGCTCGTCCCAGTTTTGCCAAAGCGATCAAACGGTTCGACTCCTCTCCAGTGATGTTACCCCTGATCGTTAAAGGAGTCTGGTCCGCCATTGTAGGTTAACGAGAGTGATCCTCAACCCAGCGAATGAGATCCTCGAAGGATCCAAACTCCAATTGATGATAGACAGGAGGATAGGCAGGAGGATCAGGCTTGCAACGAGTTAGGGAGCGGCTTTGCCAAAGTAACTGACTATGTAGTTCGACAGAGTGTCTGTTGACAGTGAGAAGTGCGGTAAGTGAGTCTCTTTCCGTACCTTTCTCTTTAGTTAAGGAATGCTCATGTTCAAACGGTTGTTCTTGATCGGGGTTGTTATTCTGATGCTCTTGGGCTTGACCCTTCCCACCCCCGCCCATGCCTTTGATCTCGATCAGGGGAAAAAAGTCTTTACCGCCAATTGCCTTCAGTGTCACGCTCGTGGCAACAATATCGTTGTCCGATCCAAGACCCTGAAACAAGATGCTCTAGCCAAATATGGAATGGACTCCCAGGAGGCGATCGTTCAGCAAGTGACCAATGGGAAAAATGCGATGCCCGCTTTTGGTCGCCGCTTGAAACCCGAAGAGATCGAGAATGTGGCAGCCTACGTCCTAGCCCAAGCCGAAGCCGGTTGGTCTCGCTAATCCAAACGGATCATGGGGTTTAGATCCCTTTGCAATCTCTGCTCATGACCTTTAGTCATTAGGGTGCCATCAGGGGGGGATCGATCTCTCCCTGGTTTGAGCTATTCTTGCCGGAACAAAGCCGAAGGGAAGCGGCTACACTGGCTTGTGTTGTGTAGAGTGGGGTGTCATGAAAGCGATCACGGGAGTGCTTCTGAGTCTAGCCCTGGGATGCATCAGTGGAGCCAGTTGGATCGATCCAGCCCTAGCCCAGAGCGATCGAGCCTTGACCATTCGAGCTGATCGACAGGAGGCCAACGCCAATACTGGTGTGATCTCGGCCATCGGCAATGTTACAATCACATACCTCGCTGAACAGGTGACGGCCCAGGCCCAAAAAGCGACCTACTTCACCGAAGAACAGCGGATCGTTCTGGAAGGCCAAGTGCTGATCACTCAGGAGGACAATCGTCTCCAAGCCGAGAAAGTGACGTATATGATCACCTCCGGCACCATCGAAGCCGATCCGGTTCCAGGCCAACAGGTGGAATCGATCTATGTTTTACCTGAACCTGCTGCTTCCCCTGAACAAAATCCTTAAGCTGGCCCCCTGAAGAACCCAAAAGCGATCGCTCCGAACAAAACTAGGACGCAATGGGTCCTACCTTGTTCCTAAATACACGACTTAGGCTGCAGATCAAGATCTAATATGGTGAAGTACTTCCCTGGAGCAGAGCAACTTATGACTCCCTTACCTGGTTTGACGACTCCGGAACAGTTGGAGGTTGAGAGCGGCAATGGCTCTGCGAACTCGGCTCTTCTGAATCCCAAGCCAGCAGCAGGCGAGACGACGCTCCCCCCTAGCCGCTTGCTGCAAAAACGCTTGCAGTTAGTTGAACAACTCTGGGAGGCTGTGTTAGAGCGCGAATGTGGCAAACGCCTCGTCGATCTGCTGCGTCGGCTGCGCTCAATTGGATCCCCCGAAGGCCAAGCCCCAGCCATCCCCTCCGAAGATGTGCTCCAGATTGTGGAAGTTCTAGGGTTAGAGGAAGCGATCCAGACCGCCAGAGCCTTTGCCCTCTTTTTTCAGTTGATCAATATCGTTGAACAGCATTACGAACGGGCGGAAGAGTCGGATCTACAAGTGCTTAACAGCAAGCGTCAGTCGGTGCGTGAGTTTGAGAAGTTTGATCGGTTATTCCCTCATTTGCAAAGACAAGGCGTACCCCCTGGATTGCTCGAACGACTGCTGCAACAACTGAGCATTCGGATGGTTTTCACCGCTCACCCCACCGAGATCGTCCGCCACACGATCCGGGAAAAGCAACGCAATTTTTCGCATCTCCTCGGTCAGCTTGATTGGGCCGAGCAGAACTCAACCTGGAAAAGCCAGATCCTGCATGAGCAATTAGAAGAAGAGATCCTGTTTTGGTGGCGCACCGATGAGTTGCATCAGGTGAAGCCAACGGTCTTGAATGAGGTTGATTATACCCTCCACTATTTTGAAGAAGTTTTGTTTGACACCGTGCCGCTGGTGTATGAACGCTTAGAACGGGGGTTGATCACAGGGTATCCTCAGCTCAGTCAAGCGACCGGCCATTTCTGTACGTTTGGATCATGGGTTGGCGCGGATCGAGATGGAAATCCTTCGGTGACAGCTGACGTGACCTGGAAGACGGCGTGCTATCAGCGAGATCTGGTGCTAGGTAAGTATATTGAATCGATTAAGGTCTTGACCAAAACTTTGAGTGTTTCGCTGCACTGGGGGGATGTAGACACCCGTTTATTGGACACATTGGAGCAAGAACAGCGCCATTTCCCAGATATTTATGAAGCGCTTTCCCTTCGGTATCGTCAGGAACCCTATCGGTTAAAGCTCAGTTATATTCAGCGCAAGTTAGAACTAACTCGTGAGCGAAATCAGCTGCTGAGCCAATCCTCATTGATCCATCAGATGCCGGAAATGGCTATGGCTTATGGATCTGCTCAGGATTTTTTGAATGAGTTAGTTTTGATCCGAGAAAGCTTAGAAACCAGTGGTCTCACTTGTCGGCCTTTGGAACATCTGATCAATCAGGTGAATGTCTTTGGGTTTTATCTGGCCCATTTGGATGTTCGTCAAGACAGTGGCTATCACGAAGCTGCTTTGACCGAGATCTTTGACTATCTGCGGATGCTGAGTAAGCCCTACAACGAAATGTCTGAGGCTGAAAAGGTTGAGTTTCTGACGTCTGAGCTCCAAACCCGTCGGCCCTTTCTACCGATCGAAGCAACTTTTTCCGAAAAGACCCAAGAGTTGATCGAAACCTTCCGCACGATCCGTCGGTTGCAGCAAGAATTTGGCGTCGAGATCTGTAAGACCTACATCATCAGTATGAGCCGCTACCCCAGCGATATGTTGGAGGTATTGCTGTTGGCCAAAGAGGTTGGGCTTTACGATCCTCTGAGTAACACCGGAACCTTGGGCGTTGTCCCCCTCTTTGAAACGGTGGAGGACTTGATCCGAGCCCCGCAGGTAATGACAGAAATGTTTGAACTCCCCTTCTATCGCAGTTATCTCACCAGTCAGGGGGATTTGCAGGAAGTCATGCTGGGCTATTCGGATAGCAACAAAGATTCCGGTTTCTTGAGTAGTAACTGGGAGATCTATAAAGCTCAGCAATCCTTGCAGCGGGTCGTAGAAGAATACACCATCCAGTTGCAGATCTTCCACGGTCGCGGTGGATCGGTGGGGCGTGGCGGGGGACCGGCCTATGAAGCGGTTCTGGCCCAGCCCGGTCGCAGTGTCGGCGGACGGATCAAGATCACCGAACAGGGTGAAGTCTTAGCGTCCAAATATTCCCTCCAAGATCTAGCAATCTATAACCTGGAAACAGTCACCAGTGCTGTGATCCAGGCCAGCTTGTTGAAGAACTATCCGGATGATTTTCAAGAGTGGTCTTTGATCTTAGAAGAGCTAGCTACGGTTTCGCGGCGGGCTTACCGCAGTTTGGTCTATGAGCATCCTGGATTTCTCGAATTTTTCCATGAAGTTACCCCGATCGAAGAGATCAGCCAACTCCAGATCAGTTCTCGACCCGCGCGGCGAGGGGGCAAAAAGGATCTCAGCAGTTTGCGGGCGATCCCGTGGGTGTTTAGCTGGACTCAAAGCCGTTTTCTCTTGCCTGCCTGGTATGGTGTAGGGACTGCACTGCAAGAGTTTGTCGATCACGATCCAGACTACAACCTCAATCAACTCCGCTATCTTTATCGGGAATGGTCGTTCTTCCGCATGGTGATCTCGAAGGTAGAAATGACGTTGGCCAAGGTAGACATGCAGATCGCCCATCATTACGTGCGGGAACTGACCTCTCCAGAACAAGCGGAGCAATCCATGCAACTTTTTGATCAGATTGCTGCTGAAATGACCCGCACCCGTGACATTGTCTTGGCGATTACGGAACATAAACAGCTGCTGGATAATGATCCTTACTTGCAGCGATCCGTCCAACTGCGTAATCGATCGATTGTTCCGTTAGGCTTTATTCAAGTTTCGCTCTTGAAGCGCTTACGGGAGCATCAGCAAGCCCGTGCAAGCCGATCCCGTTACAGCCGAGCTGAATTACTCAGAGGAGCCATGCTGACGATCAACGGCATTGCAGCAGGGATGCGAAATACAGGCTAAGTCAGTCCAACGGCAAAATTGAATGATTGAGAGGTCAGAAGGGGGTGACATGATCCCAGCAGGAGATGCTAAGCTATCAAAGCAGTTATGGAAGACCCACCCAATAACTGTCCATCACTCAGCATCGGGGCGTAGCGCAGCTTGGTAGCGCACCACTTTGGGGTAGTGGGGGTCGAAGGTTCAAATCCTTTCGCTCCGATCGTGAATAAAAACCCCCTGAGACCTGCTCGTCGAGCAGGTTTCTGTTTTTTAGAGGATCTTCAATAATGGTCGCTAACCCTTGACGGGATCCCCCTGAGCCAGATCCCAGCCTAGGCACTCCTGCATGACTTGGCCGATCAAGTACAACGATCCACATAAAACCAACTGGGGGATCGGCTCTCTCTGCAATGGGGTAGAACCCTGTCCTGGATCAAGCAGCGAAGCCTGGGTTGGCAGGGGGACAAGAGGATCAGGATCTTGAGGAGGCTGAAGATCCTGTGCAGGCTTTAGGTCTCTCAGAGTGGGATCTCGATCACCTTCGGCGGAGGCTACTGAGTCGGAGGCTACTGAGTCGGAGGCGTTCGATCGCTGGGCTAGCCAAACCTGCAGATCCTGAAGATTGTGGCAACTCTGACAATGCTCTAACTGGGGTTGAATCTGTTGCGCTAAAGTAGCGAGATCGTCAGGATCACAAGCCATATGACTCGCAACAGGCAGGGTGATCACGCTATCTCCGGGGCGAAGTAATGCCTGTAAGATCCCTTCCACATCTTTGGTTGATAGGATCCCGATCAGCCAGGTTACAGATCCTTGCAGGTGTTGATCGATAAACTGCCGCAAGGCTTGAGCAGAAGGACCGTTGTGGGCTCCATCCAAGAGGATCGGTTGCCCTTGCAGGTGAATGATCTGCAGTCGTCCCGGCCAGTGGGTATGGCTAAATCCTGTTTGGACGGCTGTGAAGGGGATCGGCCATCCTTGTTGTTGCAACCGTTCAATCGCAGTCAGGGCCAGTGCACTATTGATCAGCTGCACATCTCCTCTTAGCGGCAGAGGGTAAACCTGATCGCGCCAACGGATTTGCTGAGGATCCACCCATTCGGCGGGAGTCACGATCTGAAGGGGTGAAGCTTTTGCAGCAGCCTTGGTCTCTAACACGCGCAGAACCGATTCCACCTGAGGAGCTGTGATCACAGGTACCCCTGGCTTACAGATCCCTGCTTTCTCTCCTGCAATCAACTCCAGACTATGCCCCAACCGTTGCCAATGATCCCAGCCAATCGAGGTAATGATCGAGACTTTAGGATCAATCCCCACATTCGTTGCGTCCAGTCGCCCTCCCAGACCCACTTCCAGAACAACCCAATCAACCTGTTGCTGACGGAAATAGATCCAAGCTGCTGCAGTCGCAACCTCAAACTGGGTAGGAGGATCTTGATCGGGTGGATACGTCTGTAAAACCTGACTCAATTCCCAGAGGATCTGCTGCCAGGTCTGCAGGGGGATCCATGCTCCATCCACCCAGATCCGTTCCCGCCAGCTGATCAAATGGGGAGAAATGTAGCGTCCCACTCGATAGCCTGCGGCATGGAGAACATGGCTGAGCAAAGCACACACCGACCCTTTGCCATTGGTTCCCGCTACATGGATCACCGGGATCCCTTGCTGAGGATGACCAAGCCGATCTAACAACTGCTCCATCCGTTCCAAGCCCAACTGCACTCCGAACCGACCCAATGAATCCAGAAAATACTCCCAGTCCCAGGTTGGATCTAAACTCGATGGAATCTTGGATCTCTGGCTAGGAGAGAAGGCGTTGAGGAGGAAGGGATCTTTGGGTTGAGCCCATCGGGATGACATGGAGACAGGTTCACCGATCAAGGTATTGACCTCGCAAGCAGGGTGATCACGCTTCACCCCAGATCCTCCAGTACGGTTGGGCCTGGAGTTGTGATCTGGCGGATACAGCAGACTTATTTTACAAAATGATAAGCGGATCCTCTGGGGAATACCTGAGGTCGTTGCCCATCCATCAGAGTGTGGATCTCTGGGCAAAAGAAGGCGATTCGTTCTGGAACGTAGGTGTCAACAGCCTCCTGCCACGACTCATCAAAGCGGGCCGGATCCGTCATCATGATTGAGCGAGAGAATAGCCAGATCTTACATGCAGGGATTGAAACAAGTGGCTCCTATCCCCAACGATTGCCTCCAAGGCTACGATGGATCGAGAGTTAGCCCATTTTGGAAACTTAGGGCCAACCGTTGCCATCAAGAGAAACAGATCGATCCATTAAGTTAGGAGCATCGATCCAGAGGTGAGACCCATGCAGCAAGTTTGGATCGAAACACACCAGCAGCCCAGCAAGCCTCGATCCTGGGGAGTGGCTGGGATCCTGGCGAGTTTGATGCTGGTAACCACGCCGACAGCCGTCTGGGCTCAGTCCAGAGCTGTCTTAGAGATTGAGATGACGATGGGGTTATCCGTCTCCCCCGATTATTGGTATGTGGTCGCCCTCAGCTCCAGTGATCGTAGTGGACCCAGGGTGAATCTCGTCGATCAAAATATTGCCACCACAGGCGGGAGTGAAGTCGAGTTTGTCCGAGAGTGGGACTATCTGATCCGGATCAAACCTCTGGAAGAAGGTGTCCTCCAGTCCACGATCGAGCGCTTTGGTGAACCCGAACAAGAATTTGCCACGGGCTTTAACGAAGTCAGTCTCGACACAGTCACCCGCGATCAAGACACGATCCAACTCACGATCGATCTATCTGAATTTGAAGAGATCGATGCGATCGAGGACGATGTCCATGTCACCTTGCTGACCATTAAAGCTCCGTTCCGAGTTGATCCCGAAGAAACGAATCTAGCCATTGATGCAACCCGTGGCACCTCTCCCAACTACTACCCTCTGAGTATTACGGATCAGCGCCAGGTGGTGGTTGATGATCCCCAACGCCAGGAAACCTTACGTCGAAGTCGAGAACTGATCGATAGCGATCAAGAGGAGGGAGGCGTCGGGGCTCTGATTGAAGGGAGCAGTTTGGAGATCCTGGCCGCTAATATCCTCATCTTCAACATGGAGCTAACAGAACGCTAATAGATCTGGCAATCCATGCAGGATGGGTTGCTATTGAAGACGTTGCTAGGATCCAAACAACTTCTTGAGGCGCTCACCATGACAACCTTAGCTGTCTGACCCACCGTGGATCCAAGCCGTACTGATGAATCTGTAGCAAACAGCATAGGATTGCGATCCGATCCAAGCTAACCGTTGCTGTCAATACTGCCAAGCCCCTGAAGTAGACTGAAAATGCCAAGCACTGAAAATGCCAAGCACCAAGCTTCTGAGTAACATCATGAGACGCACGGGTGAGCTTCAGGCTCCGACCCACCTTGAACTCTCTGACATCAACTAGCAGGATAGAGGATCTGTGGGCAAAGGGACCAAGGGCAAAGGCAACAAAGCAGCTAAGTCTCCAGGATCCGGGGATCCTCAGGAAGGCCGGGTTGTCCTGACTCACTCGACGCATGTTGAAGGGCTGATCCCGATTCTCCAAAAACTGGTTCAGGTTCCAGGGATCCGAACCATTACGCCGGCAGTGATCGGACGTGCCAAGGGGAATGTCGCGGGGTTGCACCTGCGGATCTCAGCTCCCACACGAGGAGGCTTTAAACTGGTGGCTCGTCGAGGCAAGTCTGTCCAAGAAGTCTTCATGGTGACCCATCTCAGTCAAGCTGAAGTCGAAGCTGCCTTGGATCAGATCCTCAATCCCTCTTAAACGATGTCCGTCTTCTCGATCTCAGAATCGCTGCTGCATCACCAAGTTCGAGCAGTAGACTGAGAAAGATAAGGATATTCATCGTCAATGGGGTTAGACAGAGCGTGCAGAAAGATCTTTCATCCCTCCTCAAGGCTTATGATCCACAGATCATGAACCGCTACTACCGCTGGAGGTTTTTGCAGGCGATTGGCCGAGCTCTGGCGATCCTGACCCAGATCCTGTGGTTTTTGCTTTGCCTGCATTGGGACGAATGGCAAGGGAAAACGCTCCAACGATCCCCCATCCGAGCTGTTCAACTACGCGAAACTCTGACGGGTCTTGGCCCCACATTTATCAAGATTGGTCAAGCCCTCTCAACTCGCCCTGATCTGGTTCGCAAAGACTTTTTAGAAGAACTGACTCTGCTCCAAGATCGCTTATCTGGATTTCCCTCCGACCAAGCCTTTGCCCGGATCGAACAAGAACTCGGTCAACCTGCAACCAAGATCTACGCTGAGATCAGCCCTGACCCCGTAGCGGCAGCCAGTTTAGGGCAAGTCCACAAAGCTCGCTTGCACAGCGGCGAATGGGTAGCCGTCAAAATCCAGCGCCCAAATTTACTGAAACAGCTGAGCTTGGATCTGTATCTGATCCGTTGGGCTGCAGGTTGGCTAGAGCCGCTTCTCCCCTTGAATTTGGGCCGATCGCTCACGCAAGTTGTGGATGAGTTTGGCAACAAGCTCTTTGAAGAGATCAATTATCTGCATGAAGGCCGCAATTGTGAGCGCTTTGCTGCTTATTTTCGAGATGATCCGGAGGTGTATGTCCCTAAGATCTACTGGCAATATTCCAGTCGGCATGTGTTAACGCTGGAATGGATCGATGGGATTAAATTGACCGAGATTGATCAGGTTCAGCAAGCTGAGTTAGAAATTAGCGAATTGATTCGGATTGGGGTTGTGGCCTCGTTGAAACAGTTGCTGGAGTATGGGTTCTTTCATGCAGATCCGCATCCAGGTAATTTATTTGCTCTGAGAGATGGTCGGTTAGCCTACATTGACTTTGGGATGATGGATCAGCTGACTCAAGATATGAAAGAGTATCTGGTGGATGCGCTGGTGCATTTGGTCGATCGAGACTACGAAAATCTGGTGATTGACTTTCGCCACCTTGGGTTTCTCGATCCAGATACTGATCCAACCCCGATCATTCCGGCCCTCGAAACAGTTTTGCAGGATGTTTTGACCCAAGAAGTTGGGAATTTCAACTTTAAAACAGCTACCGATCAGTTTTCAGACCTGATGTACCAATACCCATTTTACGTTCCACCCAATTTTGCGTTAGTGATTCGCTCGCTGGTCACGCAAGAAGGGGTCGCCCTCAGTCTTGATCCGCAATTCAGAATTGTTGCAGTGGCCTATCCTTATGTGGCTAAACGGTTGTTAACGGATGAATCTCCACAATTGCGGCAGCGACTCTTACAGGTCTTGATCAAAAATGGTCAGTTCCGGTGGAATCGGTTGGAAAATCTGATCCGAATTGCCCGGATGGAGAAGGATCTGGATCTACTATCAACCGCTCAAATGGGCTTACGCTACCTCTTATCCGATGAGGCTGAGAACTTGCGGCAGCAGTTGGTCTTGGCTCTGACCGAAAATGATCGGATCCAAGTTGAGATCTTGCAACAGCTTTGGACATTGATTGAGCCAGAACTCAGCCCAAGTCGGCTATGGGAAGTTGCCGTCCAAACAGCTTCGCATTGGATCCCTGACGAAGTAAACCATCCACTCGATCACAACAATGATTTCAAAGCTGCTTCTAGATCCTGAGTCAAATCTGTCACAGCTTGGCGAGCTGCACGACGATTAACCTGGTATTGATCCCAGCGATCCGTCACCGAAAGGGGTTCACCCACTCGGATCTGGGCTTGCTGGCGGCCTAGGAGGTGGGATTGAGGACTCTGTTGCCCTTGGATCTGATCGCAAAGATTTTGGATCAGTTGCAGCGTTTCAGCAAACCGTTCACCACTGGGATTTTCGCGGACGTACTGACCTGTGACGGCAACAAAGCGTTCCACCAGCCGCATGTGCCATAGCCAAAAGCTGGCTTCTGAGGCAATCCGATCGGCTAACCCCCGTTCCAGTGGTGTCAACGATTCTGGATCCTTCAGATCCTCTCGATAGATCCGATCCCATCCCGCTTGCTCAACTCGCCGACAGCGCTCGATCAGAGGACCATTGGGTTGAAGTTGAAAATACTGCTCAGTCACGCTGAGAGCTCGATCTAACAGTGCCTTTAATCGATCTGCGAGAGTGGCTGAAGGATCGGGATCAAGGGCTGGTCCTGGATAAAACTGATTGTAAAATTGCTCCATCAAGTGCAGCAACCGCATGGCCAGATCGATCAACCGCTGATACAACCAGGCTTCTTGAGGTTGATCCGCTGACTTCGACGCAGGCGTGATCCCAGCTTGGGCTTCTAGATCACTCAATAATTCAGCAATTCCAGCCCAGGGGGGTTCTTGATATCGATAGCGCAGACCGACAGGCAGGATCCAAACGGCTTCGGATCGAGCTTCGGCTTTCTGGAGATCTTCAACTCCCCAAAAGGCCAGTTGGGCGGCCCCAGGTTCGAGCGGACTGATCAACTCACTATGGCCATTCACGCCACCTTCAGGAGCAAGGGCCAAAGGCATCGATCCATTCACCAGCAGATTGCGTGCGGTTCGGAGTCCCATTCGATCGAGTTTGCCTCGCTGGATCGGTGTAGCACCCAGGCGGGAGAATAGCCAACCACTTCCGCTGCCAGCCCAGAGGGGAATCCCGCGATCATAGACAAAGTGAGCATGAAGTGGACCCTGCAAGAAGATTGACTGCCGACGGGCCGCCTGAGGCAATAGGTGTCCCAGGGCATAAACTAGACAAGCTGGATCAAAGATCGTAGGGTGGCGAAAGGCGATCAGGAAGCGCAATTGACCCGACTGAAACCGCTGGTAGCAGTCAATCAGACGATCACTTGCCTCGATCTGAACATCATCGATCTGCCCTTGCCAGCGCAACCACAACGGCAACGCCTGAGTCACCCCCTGCCAGATCCAGCGATTGAACTGGGGTGAGATAAATTCCAGCGGGGGTTGAGCCTCCTGAACCAACGGAGCCACAGAGCCGATCTCCTATCATGTGATTGATCGTTTTGATCCAGCAGCGGATCTCAGCCCAAACCCATAAAAAAAGTCTGCACGAGACCCAAGCCACGACTCCAATCAGGCTGCCAGACCATTCATCCGCTCAGCCAGTTGGACATCCAGATCCGTGATCCCGCCTGCATCATGAGTCACCAGATTGACCGTGACCCGATTGTAAACATTGGTCCACTCTGGGTGATGGCCCATACTTTCTGCGATCAGAGCAGCACTGGCCATCCAGCCAAACGCCGCCACAAACGAGTCAAATTGGAATTGCTTCTGCAGCTTGCCATCCACCACAGACCAGCCGGACAACTGCCCAACCTTAGCCTGGATCTCTGCATCGGTTAATTTGGTTGCTGCCATATGCTTTCTCCTTGTGGGTTTGCTCCACCGTAACGGGTCTAACCCTAGGAGTCTACCCTATTGCAAAGGCCGCTGGAGGGGCAAATGTTCTAACGTTCTCATTTCAGTGTCCCTCTTCATGATCCTTATCTCGCTTGGATCCTCGACTGGTGAAGTAGAAACTCACTACTGCTGTAGCAAACGATCCTAAGAAAGCATACAGAGTTGCTGCCGTATCACTGAGGAGGGATGAAGCTTTGTCAAATTTCGCAAGCTGATCCTCAACTTGTTCACCATCCTTGATCTCTGACTGCATTACGAAAGTCATCAGTCGGTAGGAGGAAAAGCAGTGCCATCCCAAAACCCCCACAAGCATAAGGCTGACAACAAAGCTCAACGCTACAGTGGCATAGGCTTCGACATTGAGACGATGCTGCTCTGGAGGTAAAACTGAATTCTGCTTAAATCGAGGAGGTTCAATCGCCTCTAGATTCAGGGGTTCGAGTGATGAACGATCTGTTGCAGAGAAGGAAGAAGTCTGATCACCTTCTGCCAGCATCTCAGAAGTTTCGTGATCAGATTCTGAGGGTAACGGATGAGGCGATGAACTTGAGGAACTAGCCGGGGGATCGCCCTTTGAGGTAACTCCCTGCTCAGGATCAGCCATCATAGAACCAGGATCTCTCGATGATTTTCTCCATCTCTGAAGATGATCGCGCTCTGCTTGTCTGGATCTTTAGACTTGGCGTAGAGAGACATCAATTTGAGTCCCTTACGGATAACCTCTGATTCACTCACACCCAGCTGATCTGCAATCTGCTTGAGGTACTGAGAATCTTCGCTAGTGAGATTGATCTTGAATTGACGAGTGGTAGACATATCCAGTTATTCTCCACAGGGAGAGCACGACAACAGAACAATAGGAGGTAATCCAGAAGCTGCCTTTGAAGCTGGGTTATCCAACCCATTAGGGGGACATTGGTCAACTTAGCAAGAAACTTACCCAAATCTGTGGCTGGATTAGACTAGCAAATCATGGATCAACGGATGGATCAACAAGAATTTGACCTACTATGTCGCTTAGTTAAACACAATAGGTAACTATTGTCAATACATATGGACTCGATAAAGACCCTATATTGGTCTCTGAGTAGTCCTTTTTAGGTGTACGCTGGGGTAGAGTTTGGGGGAGTGAAGACAATCTGGGTTGGAATGGCCAGCCTTCTGGGATCCATCGATCCATCTGAGATAATCAGGGGAGAAATCACGGTGATCCAGTCGATCAGAGGATTGGATCAGGTCAAGTTGTTCAGGTCAAGCTATGCGATCTCCCTTGTTGCG